>JAJZAL010000161.1 GCA_021799405.1 Acidobacteriota bacterium | reverse complement strand
GATGCTGGCCGTCCAGACGAAAGGTTTGGGCTGGCGGTTGTTCTTCTGCATGTATTCTTCGATGGCGGCGATGAGTTCTTTGACGCTGTAGAAGTTGCCGCGGCGAATGCGCTTTTCCGTTAATTCGTGGAACCATCGCTCCACCAGATTCAGCCAGGAGGAACTGGTGGGTATGAAATGGAAATGGAAGCGGGGGTGCTTGGCTAACCATGCTTTGACCTCCGGCTTTTTGTGGGTTCCATAGTTGTCCACAATCAAGTGCAGGTCAAGATGAGCCGGTAACTCGCCATCCAAGCGGCGGAGAAACCTGAGAAATTCCTGATGGCGATGTCGAGCCATGCACTCGCCGATGACCTTGCCTTCCAGCACATTGAGAGCGGCAAATAGCGTGGTGGTCCCGTTGCGCTTGTAGTCATGCGTCATGGTGCCGCAACGGCCTTTCTTCAGGGGCAGACCTGGCTGAGTGCGGTTCAGCGCCTGAATCTGGCTCTTCTCGTCCACGCAGAGCACCAATGCCTTGTCCGGCGGGTTCAGATATAGGCCCACCACATCGGTCAGTTTCTCCAGAAACTGCTTGTCGCGCGATAACTTGAAGGTGCGCACCCGATGCGGCTGCAGCCCATGTGCATCCCAGATGCGTTGCACCGTCGCCGGGCTCACACCCTGGGCCCGAGCCATGGTGCGCACGCTCCAATGCGTGGCGGCCGGCGGCTTGGTATGCAGAGTGGCCTCCACGATCTGCTTCACGCGAGCGGCAGAAATCGTCGCCTTGCGCCCCCGCCCGGGCGCATCTTCGGTGAGCGCCGCCGTTCCACCTTCCTGGAAACGCCGTCGCCACAAAATCACGCTGGGCCGGCTGGTCCCCAATTCCCGAGCGATCCTGCGGTTGGCTTTACCCTCGGCCGCCAATAACACGATACGAGCGCGGAAAACCACCTTCTGCGGGCTGTTGTGCGCAGATACCCAACTGGACAATGTGCGTCGTTGTTCCTCGGTCAACTTCAGCGCTTCAGGCACGGTCCACATCATACGTGGACCATGACACACTTTTCCTTGTATGTAAAGTCATTTATGAGACCCTACACTAGTTCGACACCATAAGGGTTGAAGCTGTTATAGACAAGCCCGGCAGAATCGATCTGGCCTAATGCCACGAGGGCTGCACTGTCCCGCCAATCAATTTTCTCGGCGTCTACCCAGCCGCCTAGATTGTGAGCCTCCCCCGTAAAGACTGTATTAGGCGGCCAGAAGCCGTAACCTTGGAACTCGATGGGCTTCTTCAATGCGTCCAGAACGATCGATCCAGGACCCGACCCATCGCGCTCAATCTCCATGTCATAGATCGAATATGCGTGAGTCGAGTCCACGCGACGAATGGCCTGTTCGCCCGCCGAAGGCTGTATGGATATCGCTCGGTTTCCCCATATCCAGTTCGTTATAGTGTTCGCGAGATTCAAATCTTCAGACAGCAGGATCGCCGGCATTTGCTGCCAGTTCCGGTGATTATGCAAATCGCCAGAGTACCACCCGCGGGCATTCATGCTGATCCAGCGCGTTAATTCGACTCTTTCTCGCAGAATTTCGCCTGCCTTGATTTGGATTTGGACTTCGTAGGGCCTGTACTCCGCTCCCCGTACCACTCGCAGAGTGTAGGTTCCCGGGGGCAGCGCGATTTCGAAATGCGTCAAAGCGATGAAATCCTGCTCGGGCGGCTTGACATATGTGATCGAACCTGAAGGGGTCCACGGATGACCTGCGCTGTCAGTCAGATAACAGCGAGCATCCACCTTTAGGCCTGTTGCCTGATCGATCGTGGTGACGAGGAGATGACCCCAGATTTGATCGCGAAAGGTTATTGCTTGTTGCCCGAGCAAACTGGTAGACAAGAAGCAATAGGCAAAGATTAAACAGATCGTACACCTTCGCATACTCTTTACCTCTTAACGAAACAACGTTCGAACCAGCTTGAGACTGGTCTCTATTCCACTTGTTGAGGCCCATCTCAGCATTCTCACGCGCTTCGGGTGGCAGCGTCTAAAGCGGGCGCCTACGTCCGCGCCTCATGGAGTGGACTGGGCTTCAGATCCAGTGACGCGCACCGTGCCGATGCAACAGATAAAGGATCTGAAAGGATCAGACGATCCTCGAATAGTGTGCAAGCTCTACAGCGCAGTTGCAGGTATCTGCAGGCTTTAGGACCGCCGCCCGGAATCGAAGCGGAAGCTCCACACACGCGCAGAACTGTATTCTGGATAACTGCCTCAACCAGCGCCTGACGTTCCTGTGTCCGCGTCATGCCAGCGGGCGTGCAATTGTCTGCGGACGCAGATAATCCAACAGGCAATCCGGGCTGTTCACACCGCCTCCCATGCCGCTGAGGTTTACGGCGCGATATGGCAAGCCGTACGCGAAGACATTGTGCGCGTTAACCCAACTGTTGCCGGCAATCAACTGCTCGGCAACCCTGCCGGCGCGGTCCAGATCGCTACTCCAAACGCTATTCGCAAGTCCATACGGCAGCCGGTTGACCAGTTTGACTGCTTCATCTTCGTCACGAAATTTCAGAACGTATGCGCTGGGGCCAAAAATCTCTTCGCGGCAGCAGATGTTGTCTGGATCGCCGGTCAAAAGGCTTGGGCCGATGTAGTAACCGCGCTCGAATCCATCGGGCTTGACTGCATGAGCCTCGAAGATAACTTCTGCGCCCTCGGCCTTGCCCAATTCCAGATGGTTCGAAACCCGCTTGTGATGAGTTTCTGATACCAGGGGGCCCATCTGAGTCTCTCTATCGAGAGCAGGACCGATTCGGGTGCTATTCAAAATCGCAATCGCTTTTTGCAGCAAGCTGTCATGGATTTCCTCGTGAAGGATCCAGCGAGTGGCCGTGCAGCAGACCTGTCCTGTGTTGAAGGTGATTGCATTCGCCAGCTTGGCTGCTGTTGTATCCATGTCAACATCGTCGAAGACCACAGCCGCGCCCTTTCCGCCGAGTTCAAGCTTCAACGGAACAAGATTCCTGCCACAGATTTCGCCGATCAACTTTCCCACTTTCGGCGATCCCGTAAAGCTCATTCGTTTAATCCCCGGGTGCATTGCTAGCGCCTGCCCGGCAGCGCCGTCGCCAACCACGACGTTCATTACGCCGTCGGGCAAGCCAGCCTCATGGGCCAATCGGGTCACCAGCAATGTACTGAGTGGTGTCAGCTCCGACGGTTTAATGACCACAGTATTTCCCGCGGCCAGTGCGGGCACGACATTCCAGAGGAGCAGGTCGTAGGGAAAATTCCAGGGAAAGATGAAGCCGCAAACGCCGTATGGAATACGGTGCGTGCGGGCCTCAATATTGGGCAGAGCGTGGGGAACATCGATCACAAGGTTTTGCACCAGATCGGCAAAATAGCGCAGACAGGCAATACCGAACGGGATATCAAAGCCTTCCGTTGCTGTGATCGCTTTGCCTACATCGAGCGATTCGACTTGTACAAGGTCGTCTTTGTGCCTTTCGAGTGCGTCGGCAACCCGGTGCAGAATCACTGCCCTTTCTACAGGAGGGGTCCTGGACCAGGCAGGGAAGGAGGCCTGAGCCGCCGCCACTGCAAGGTTCACTTCGTGATCGGAACCCATGGCAACGCTTGTGAGGACGGCGCCAGTAGAGGGATCGAATACCTCTTGTACGGCGCCGCTGCGGCTGGGCACGAAGTTACCGCCGATGCAATGCAATTGAGGAGTGTGTACGAACTGGTGGGCAAATTCTCTTAAAGTCGCGAGCATCAAATTCCTCCTTTGGTTCGGATACTGCGCTTCCTATTCGCAATGGCCTGTTCAAGCGCACGCTTGCCGTCAAGGCCATTGCCTGGCTCTTTGGCTTCCGGCATTTTGCAACTGCAGTTGCGTTTGCCGCATGGGAGAAGCCTCAACCCCCAAAAGGTGCTGTATCTCCTCGAGCGAAACGTTCTTGGTTTCGGGGTAGAAGGCCTTAACCACCACAAACTGAACCGCCATCATGCAGCCGAAAAACGCAAATGGAATGGCTCCCGATGACTTCGCTACGATCGGGAATGAAGCGGAAATGAGCGCATTGATGATCCAATGAGTACTGCACCCCAGCGACTGTCCCTTGCCTCGTACCCGCGTCGGAAATACCTCGCTGAGATAGACCCAGATCACACTTCCTTGCGAGCCGGCGAAGAAGAAGATATAAATCACCAGCAGCGGCAGTAGCCAGTCACGGTGAGCCTTCATTGCAAACACCAGCGCCACGCCCGCCAGAGAAAACATGGTCCCCACCGATCCAATCAGGAGTAGAGTCTTGCGGCCTAGTTTGTCGATCAGCGACATGCCGATGAGTGTGGCGAAGAGATTCATGGCGCCAAAGGCAACCGCCTGAAGATTGCCGGAGAGCTGGTTGAATCCGGCGCTGGCGAAGATATCGTTCAGGTAATAAGTGATCGCGTTGATCCCGGTGAGTTGGTTGAACATTGCAATCGAGACAGCCAGAAAGATCGGCGTCCGGTACTTCCACTGGAAGAGAGATTCTTTCGAGTCGAGCGAATCCTCCAGGATCGACGCCGTGATTTTGTTCAGGTCCCCCGCTGCATCCTCCGAACCCATCAATGCGAGCGCATCCATGGCTTCGATATTCCGGCCCTTTGCGGCCAGCCAGCGTGGGCTGTTGGGGATACCGAAGAGCATGAGAATGAAAAGCAGCGCAGGGCACAGGGCCATGCCGAAGTCCCATCGCCAATTTGCCGCTCCGAAGTTGGCGCGCGCTATCAGGTAGTTCGAAAGATAGGCGCACAGAACCCCGAGAACAATGTTGATCTGGAACATACCGACCAGGCGGCCGCGCAGCCGGGTGGGGGAGATTTCGGCGATGTAGACCGGTCCCAGCACCGACGAGCCGCCAATGCCGATGCCGCCCAAAAAGCGCGCAGCCAGCAGGTCGGTCCAGTTTGGAGCGAAAGCGCAGCCGATCGCCGAAAGCAAATACAAGAGAGCCATAACGCGCAGCATGTCGCGCCCGCCATAACGGCTCTCAAGTGGCCCGGCCGTGATTGCGCCGAAGACAGTTCCGCACAAGGCGATCGCGACCGTAAATCCAAGCTCGCGCGGCGAAAGGCTGAATGCCTGCACGAGGGAGGAAGTGGTTCCGGAGATGACTGCCGTATCGAAGCCGAAGAGCAGACCCCCGAGTGCACCCACCGCCGCTCCTCGCGCCACGTAACGATTCATGCCCCGTCACCTTTCCTGTCGCTCAATGCTCCTGCGATCCGATTCACCGCCGAATCTCCCATGCAGGCCGTTCTTCACCCCCGGTCTTTGTTGATCCTGGATCAACCCGCCTGCAAAACTCGCGACTCGACGATCTCGCAAACGGTATGCAACAGCAGCTTATGCATCTCCTGAATCCGTGCTGTCGTCTGGCTCTTCACCAGCAGATCGATATCGGCCAGGCCGAGACACCGGCCGCCGTCTTTACCAAGAAAAGCGATGCTTCGCATCTGCCGCTCCTTGGCTGCAATCAGGGCGCGCCGCACGTTCTCGCTTTGTCCGCTGGTCGTGAAGGCGCATAAAACGTCACCCTGATTTCCGAAAGCCTGCACCTGGCGCGCGAACAAGTCATGAAAGTCATAATCGTTCCCGATCGCGGTCAGATCGCCACCGTGGGTGGTAAGCGCGATAGCGGGGTACGGTCTTCGATCCTGATCGAAGCGGCAAACAAATTCCGTGGTCAGATGTGCTGCATCCGCGGCGCTGCCGCCGTTGCCGCAGGCCAGTAGCTTATGGCCGTTTACCAGCGCATCGGCCAGCGCATCGGCGGCCAACTGCACTTTTGCGTCGAGAGTCTGAACCTGTGCCAGAAGAGCGCGCATGCTCTCGATATTGTTTGTCAATATGCTGCTCATGCTTCTTCCTGCCTGGACAGGTAATCGGCGACATAATCCTGCACCGCATCTTCGAGGCTCGTGAAGGGACGGGTGTAGCCGGCAGCGCGCAGTTTCTGCATATTGGCTTCGGTGAAGTACTGGTACTTTCTGCGCAGAGTCTCGGGCATCTCGATGAACTCGATCTCGACCGGCCGGTTCATCGCGCGGAAGACCGCGGCCGCCAGATCTTTCCAGGTGCGGGCCCGGCCGGTTCCGCAGTTAAACAGACCGCTTGCGCTCCCCTTTTCGAGGAACCACAGCGTGACTTCCACGGCGTCGCGCACGTAGATGAAGTCGCGCATTTGCTCGCCGTCAGCGTACTGTGCGGAATAGCTCTTGAAAAGCCGGACCTTACCTTGCTCCCGGATCTGACGGTAGCTCTTCGCCACGACAGACTTCATGTCGCCCTTGTGATCTTCGTAAGGACCGAACACATTGAAGTATTTCAATCCGGCGATGCAGCTCAGGGCCCCAACCTTGAGCGCCCACAGGTCGAACATGTGTTTGGAGTAGCCGTACATGTTCAGCGGAAGCAGCCGCGCCGTTGCCGCGTCGTCATCGGAATAACCCTGGCTGCCATCGCCGTAGGTGGCAGCACTTGAGGCATAGATGAAGCGGATGTTGTGCTTCAGGCTGAATTCGCACAGGCGGCGTGTATAGCGGTAATTGTTCTCCAGCAGGTAATCAGCGTCACTCTCGGTGGTAGAGCTGCACGCGCCCATGTGCAGGATAGCCTCTGCGTCCGCGAACTGCCCACGCTCGATTCTTTCCATCAATGCCGCGGGAGAAAGAATGTCCTCATAACGCAGGCCGCGCAGGTTACGCCACTTATCGTCTTTGCCCAGGGAGTCAGCGAGAATCAGCTCATGGTGACCGCGGCTGTTGAGGCTCGCCACCAGATTGCGCCCAATGAATCCAGCGGCGCCTGTAACGATAATCGGTTTACTCATTCTTTTCCTTTCTGCCCGTAGACCGCGAGAACCCGCTCGATGGTACCGGTTGTGGATCGGTTGGGGACCATGTCGGCAAGAATCACCCGGCCGCCGTTGGCTTCTACGACCTCGCGCCCGCTGACATAATGCGCCCAGTCCTTGCCCTTCACCAGCACCTGCGGCAGAATCTGCGCGATGATGTCCTTCGGTTCTTTGTCGGAGAAATAAACAATGTAGTCCACGGCGCGCAACGAGCCGAGGACATAGGCACGATCTTCCTCGTTGTTGATCGGCCGTCCGTCTCCCTTGTTCATCTTGACTGAGGCATCGGTGTTCAGAGCCACGACAAGGGCGTCGCCCTGATTACGCGCAAAGGTCAGATAAGTAACATGGCCGCGATGCAGAATGTCGAAGCAGCCGTTGGTGAAGACGAGTTCTTTGCCCTCGGCGGCCAGCCGGTCGCGCTCGGCGCGCATGGCGGCAATGGAAAGTATTTTAGGCTCTGCGATTTTCATCATTGTTTCCTCAGTCGTTGCTGGTGCGCGGTCGAGCTTTCCCGGCCAGGTGCAACACAGACAGCAGCGGCTTCAACTGGCTGTAGTCGGGGATGACCAGGTCAGCTCCGGCACGGATGAGCCGTTTTCGCTTGGAAGCGTTCAGTCCGAAGCGGCGCAGTTCGTCGCTGGCGACTCCTACGCAGAGGCCTCCACGCCTGTGCGTTTCGCGCATCTCCACTGGTCCGTCGCCGAAGGTCGCGAAATGATGGCCGGAGAGATTGTGCTCCGCGATAATACGTTCCAAAACCAGCTTTTTCGATTCCACGTTCAGATCGCCCACGGAACCAAAGATTCTTCCTTCAAAATAATGCGCGTAGCCCATGGCTTCCGCTTCGGCAATCACATCTGCTTGATCAGTTCCGCTGGCAAGATAGAGCTTGACGCCTCGCCGATGCAACTCCTCCAGCAGGAGCGCAGCATTCTTGATTTGAAAGTCAGTGGAATGCAGCTCGCCTGAACGGAGCTTCTCGGTGCGTTTGTTCACTGCGGCCAGCAGGGCGACATTGAAGATGTGCTTGTAGCCGTGCTCGTCGAGCACTTCCGATTCAGGGACGAAGCCGCACTGCCGCACCAGGTCGGCAAGTCCCTTCATCTGTGCCAGAGTCTGAATGCCGGTGGTGCGGTCGATGAACTGCCGCACCACTTCACGGATGCGGTTGAATGTCGTTTGATCCACAGTGTCGTGGAATTTGCCGAGGATGGCCCGCATCATCATCGGTTCCATGATCTGCTCCCAACCTTCGCGCAAGGTGGATAGCGTGCCGTCGTGATCGAAGATGCAGTGCTGGATGTCAAGGCCGGTGGGCAGATGACCAACAACTTCGATCTCCGTGTTCGGCAGGTACTTTGCCGCACGCTGGGATTCCGCCAGCTCTGGGCGGAAGACATAATTCGGTTCGCGGGCCGCCGCCAGAATCTCTCCGGCGGTGGCCGTTCCTGTCATACGGAGTTTCTTCACCGTGACCATGGCGGCCAGATTGGCCAGCGTCCCGGCTTCAACCGGTGGCGCGTGGACCGCCAGCGAGGCCGCCAGTGCGGCAACCACAGCGTCACCGGCGCCGACGCTGTCGGTGCGCTCCATGATTTGCAGTCCAGGAATCAGCGTTACCTGGTCATCCGCGGCTACGGCCAATCCAGACTCACCCCGCGTAAGAAAGACCGGCCGGGAAATCTGCCGATGAATACGCATCGCATAATCCCGCGCGCGAGCCTCCGTTGTGATGTCCTGGGCTTCTTCGCCCAGCAGTCGTGCCGCCTCGCTCATGTTGAGCTTGAGCACCGCGCCCTGATATTTCTCGGGATGATGACGCGCATCGACCAGAAAGAGTGTGCCGGGGTTATCCCGGATGATTTCGTTAATCTGACCGATGACCTCGGGCGAAGATATGCCTCCCGGCACCTGCTGATTCAAGATGACGGCATCGCTTTCCTGCACGGCCTTCCGCAACGCACCCATCAATGAGGTTTGAAGGTCGGCGGATATAGGATTGAACGCGCCGAAGTCGATGCGGGACTGCTCCTTTTCGCCAAGATAGGGCTTGGCATACACCATCGTCTGCCAGGAGTCATCCATCAGCAGGCCTTCTGTGTTCGCGTCGCAATCTGCCAGCAGAGCGCGCATCTTTTGTCCAAAGAGGTCGCTTCCGGTTACGCCGACAGGACGCACGGATGCAACCCCCATAGCCGCGAGATTCGCGATTACGCTTCCGGCGCCGCCTAGAGAATAGCGTTGCGCGCGGACCCGCTGGACTGGATGACCTGTCTCCACCGAAAATTCACTTTCTCCGTCCCAAAGGTCCCAATAGGCGTCGACACAAAAATCCCCGAAGACCGTAATGGTGCACTGTTGGAATCGCTGCAGGATTGCCTCGATCGATCTGAGCGAATCGTAGAGAAATCTACCCGGGTTCTTTGTCATAGTCTTGTCAGCAAACATTCAGAAAATCCTGTTCGAGAAGGGAAGTAATTGAAAGCGGCCTGGACTAGTCGGCAGGCGCATCTTGCTTTTGCAAGGAGGTTGGAGCTGCGGATTACATTTGCAACTCCTGTCGCTTACGTCGTGTTCAATCTTCCATCGGACCGACCCGCGAACTCATCCGCCCATTAAAGCAGAATCGGCTTCACCCCGGTCAACTCACAGAAATCTGCCAGCGCCGGGTAAAGATGCTCGCCATAGCCAAGGCAGGCATATTCATTTGTCCAATGCTGCACCAGAGCATCGATGTCGCAGTGTGCAGTGACGAAGCCATGCGGCCAGAACGGAATGCCGCATTCGTTCAGCCGCTGCTCAACCTGACTGAGCGGTGGCTCGAAGATGGAACAGCGCGTGATGACCATTTGAAATTCACCGTTCACCCGTCCCAGTCGGGCGAGGACGCCCTCGCCTACTTTGCAGATCAGCCTGACGGAGAGACCACCCGCTTCACCCTCGGTGGGAATGCCATGCGCGGCAAATCCGGCAGGACCGAGCGTGCCTGCGAGGGATGGAGGACATGCGCCGTCTCCAATGATCTTGATCTCCCGCGTCTTGCGGTTGATGTGCTGGAGGTCGCCGTAGTAGACGCGTTCCTTACTGAGCCGGGTCAGCAGCAAAACCGTGAGCGCGGTATTGAAGTCTCCCAGGGTGGAGGTGCCGAATCCATCTTCCAGCATCATGCTCTGGGCAAAACAGCTGGCTGCGTAGTTGTCCGCAAGGCCGGGGAAGGACTGGATGCTGTAGAAATCAAATCCCTCGCGGGCGACAATCTCTTTGAGCGCCAGATAGAGCCGAATGGAGCGATCGTTCACAGCGTTGCGGTCGGGTGCTGCGCCAAAGAGTTGCTGGAGGCGCGGGCCGAGTGCTTCGATTTCCGCGTCAGAGATTTCTTCCGAAGTTTGGATCAGATCGGTCGTGTCGCGGGAATCAATGTCGATGCCGAAGACCCGCATCCACTGGGAGGGATCAGCAACGCCGCAGGTCTGGCCCATTCCGCGGCCTCCGAATACGCCCAGCGTGGAGAGATTCAAGGATTTCTTGAGATGCGCAGCTTGTGCATAGCTCACGATGCGGCCTACCGTGTCTGGTTCATCTATGCTCCCGTAGACGAAGCGGTGCGGCACACCGATTTCGAGTAATCCGCCATGCAGTACCAGACCGCCAACCGGGCGCCATCCCTGCGAGCCGGGATGCGTCCAAAGCAGGACCGCTTTGCCGCTGCTGGCGAAGTCGCGAATTGCGCCCACCATGTGCGCAGCCCACACCCACGTTCCCGAGAAGAGCACCACCGCGTCGATCTCATCATTTTGTTTCATGCGGCGCAAGGCTTCGATTGATTCCCGCTTGCTGGCGACGATGACGTCGTGTTCAACCAGATTCAGGCCCGCTTTCCTAAGAGCGTCCTTCGCTTGGGCGATCAGAGCATTGTCGATAAAGGGTGTACCCATCGGATCGCGCAATCCGTCCTTGTGTACTCCGTAAACGATGAAACCAATCGTTGGCTGAATCAATGCGGCTCTCCTGTGTGCTGATGCTGTGCCTGTTGAGGGTGGCGTTGTATCTGTGTAGAGCGGAATGTTCGGTAGTCCTGGAGTTGTTTGCAATATTGTTCCCTTAGCAATGGGTCCGGGCAGATGCGCTTCGGCTCACGAACCATCGCGGCCGTTGCAGTGGAAATATCAGCATGAATTCCGGCGGCAACGCTGGCAAGGATGGCCCCGCCCAGGCAGACTGCCTCTTCGGTCTGCATGACGTGCAGCGGTTTGTTTGCAAAGGCGGCACGCAGGGCAACTCCCAGCCGGGACTTCGCGCCGCCGCCTGAGATGTGGATACGGTCAAAAGCGCATCCCGCCGACTCCAGGCATTCGGTCATGAGTGCAAATTCCGAAGCGATGCCTTCGAGAATGCCGCGATACAGGTGGCCACGGTTGCTGTCTGGGGTCAAGCCGGCTATTGCTCCCTTCGCACTTGAATCGAACTCCGGGTTGCAACTGCCGATGAGGTGTGGTGTCACCAACAGCCCGGTCGGCGTTTCTGGTGCCTCCTCTTCGAGTGAGTACAGATGGGCCCCAGACTCTATTTCGCTCGTTCCGTAAACAAGCTGGTGAAACCAGTTCATCATGATGCCTGCTGGAAAATATGCAATCGTGACGTATTTACCGGCAATGGCGTGCGGATAGGAATTCAGGCTGGCACGCTGTGCCGCCTCGTTCAGATGCGGTTCATCAGAGACGACCAGAACGCATTCGTACGTCCCCAGAGATCCGGCTGCTTCTCTGGGGTTGGTCACGCCCATTCCCAGCGCGCTTATCACCTGATCATGACCCCCGACCACAACCGGCACTCCCTCGGGGACACCCAGAAATGCGGCGGCGCTCCCTTTCAGCCGGCCCGCAATCGTGCCGGCCTGGACCGGAGTGGAGAGTGACGATGGCGCGAGCTTGACCAATTCGAGCACATCAGGAGACCAGGCGCGGGCACGCAGATCGAGCGCAAAGAAACGTGCTGCGTGGGAGTAATCGATCAGCGGCTCCAGCCCGAGCCGGAAGAGAAGGTAATCCGTCACGCCCAGGAAGCGCCTCGCAGCGTTGAAAATCTCCTGCGCGTTTCTCCTCAACCAGAGAAGTTTTGGGACCGGATACATGGCATGACAGATTTGTCCCGTCAGGGAGAAAA
>JAJZAL010000160.1 GCA_021799405.1 Acidobacteriota bacterium | reverse complement strand
TGCCTCAAGAATCAGAGTTCATTGGGAAGATATGCTTTGCCGCGATGCAGACCCAGGAATCACGTATACCTTTCCGTCCTTGATTCCCAAATTCGCGGACAAGGAGCCCCCAGTTGCGCAGCAGCGCGGGTCGAGAGGTTCGTATATCTCCGCATTGTAGGAAATTTCACCGTCATCAGCGACCTCGATATCCCCGAAATTTGTATATTCCCCGGCTTTCAAGAGCCCCGTCTGCTCGGCGAGGTTTGGCGAGTCCTCCAAGAGATTCCAGGAGAGTCTCGATTTGGATTGCAACCAGCCGAGGAACTCAGGGGGATTCGGATTGAGGCAAGATACGCAAGGAATATAAGTGCCTCCAGACCAGACCAGCACATCATGGCCATCCGCGGTTTTTATTGTTCGCAGAGGACCAAAGGAGGAATTGGTGGCGGCCCACAATGCAGCTTTGATGTGGATTCGGAGCCCGTTTTTTGCGTAGACGATAAGTAGTTCGCGAGTTGCCGGGGTCGCCTTGGGATTTTGAGTAAGGCCAAGAGCGTGAGGCTCCTCATCAGATGAACTGTGGTAGTAATTAGCTGGGCAAACACGTTCCTCCAACATCATCGGATGCACTCCATCAAAGTTGACGGGCATCGAGACTTTTAAGGTGCATTTCGTAAAGGACTCAGGGAGAAGCCTCGCCTGTTCGGTACTCGATGGACTCGTCGACAACCGGCCCGCATCCCTGATGACCGCGTTGGGTGAGATTGACACTGCTCCCTTCCGCAACATCAACAATCTGGCTCCGCCCGCCACGGCAACTGTTATTACCCCCGCGCCCACCGCCAATGCCCACCTGCGTCGTGAGCGTGAAGTAGGCGACGGAATTCCAGCGTAATTCGGTTTTGTCTGATCCTGACGCGGCATTGTTGAATCTGGTCTTTCATTGTCACTCTCGTGTGGCGACGGCGACAGTATGGGATCTGAACGGGGCGGCACCGGCGCTACCTGATCGTCTGTCAATGACCAGACGAGAGCAGCAACCCACCCCAGAAAAGTCCAACCAAGGAGCAGACTGAGAGTTAGGATCGCGACCCGGTTACGGTGCCGTCGCCGGAAAGCGATGAAGGGCGGAATTAGGCAGAAGACGACCGAAGCGATTGTGATCACCGCCACCACCACCACCACGAGTGAGTACGAACCAATGTCCATCGGAACCACCCCAGGGCAGAACTGAGTCACACTGCAAAAGGGAATCGCAAGGAGTATATCTGTGAGAAGGAGCAGCGGCAATTCCATTTACTGATCGAATCGTTTCATGGAGGTTACTCAACGGTTGGGGCACCAGCCCGTTTCTCGGCACCCATCCCATCGGGCATGCGCAAATCGTAGTGGATGAGCGAGTCGTCCTGTTTCGGCCGTCTAGCATTCGAACTCTCCTCGATGGTATCGTTAGCTTTCCAGACCTCTTCACAAGGCGATGGAGGGAGGGGATGAGAAACTACCGGTGGTTTTGGTATGAGCGCATCAGGAACAAGCGGCATAATTACCGCGATAAGCGCATTGATCGGCGGCACGCTCGCAGTATTCGCAGGCAAATTGTGGGAATCGCTAGATGCGCGGAAAAGCGAACGCCATTTTCTTGCTACCCAGTATTTCTGTCAATTACAATTTAGCGCACAAGCACTCGATGATCGCCTGGACAACCTCCTCAGCAAGTCCGGCGCGACTATAATGGATGATCAGTATCGTCGGGTTACGACGCTCTACACCTTCGCATGTCCCCTTGCTTTGGAGCGCATATTCGTCCTCGATGGCGTCTACTCGCAGATTCACAATCGCTATATAAAACTTGGGCAAAAACTACGCAGGTTGAGTCTCGATGGACAGCTCACAGGCTTCAACTTCCATCGGTATCACCGGGTTGCATTGGCGGAATGCGCAATCGAACGCGACGATTCACGTCTTCGTCTAGCCACTTATTTCGAATTCCGCGACCGATATGAAAAGGCCATTGCTAAGAATGAGGAGTGGATCGAGAGTGCACAGGTGTTCGCCGATCATATTACAAGTGAAGAGTACCGCGAACGAATGCAACAGATTCAGGATTCACTCAAGAGCATTGCGAGAGAACTTGTGCGATTTACAAAGCTGGAAAGCAAGGGACATCGCGTGTTCGAATTCTGGGGGGCCTAGGCTGTGGTGGCGCTTGCCCAATGGGTCCGGCACCCCTCGACCAAGCAACCATGTTAAGCAAAGAGACCCCTTGAGTTAAGACGGGACGGTTCGCGATCGCGTGACTTGTGGTTTCGAGGGGAATTAAAGCACGCGGACCTTGGAGCTATTTGTCTGGAGTACAGCAATGACGGAATTACTCCTGCATGGAAAGACCGTCCCGACTGCATTTCACTTGCTGGGGAAGCGCGAGAACGACTTGACGTACAGTCGTGGATGGGCACTTGCCCAGTCTCCTGCCTTCCTCTCCAGTTTCATCAATGCCACTCTGCGGATTCGCCCAAACCTCGACAATGTCATGCTCCGTCTACAGCAGAGGGAAGGTACTCAGGGCATCACAGACATCGAAATTGAGTCCAGCGGTGAGTTCTTCCTGGTTGTCGAGGCCAATCGTGGCTGGACCCTGCCCAGTAGAGCGCAGTTGGAGACCCAACTTACCCTGTCCTCTGGTGCATCGGGAGAGTTCCCGAGGGACACCTTGAGGAGCACTCGCTCGTCCTTTTTGGGAGCGCTTGTTTTCAGCGGTTTGCGCTTCTTTAGTGCGATGACCTTTCAGAACGCATTGCCTTCAACTCTCAAGGCCTGATCTGTTCCGCAAGGGCCGCCGCAAACGGCGTTTTGATGGACCCCTTTCGGAATACCGGCCGGGCCGACTCCGGAGCCGAATTTGGAGATCACATTCCGATAGGTAATGAAATGTCGGCTAGGCTTTACAAATCAAGTTCACTTGGTCGTAGAACGGGCAAGTTGACGGGAAACGGGCTAACCTGACAAGCGCTTCTGGTTGTCGGTTGACGATATCAGCCAACGCACTCATCGAGCTATCAAGCGAGTGTCATTCGGTTGATTTCATGCTCAACTAACCGCAGACCCCGGTCCAGGCATACCTCGCAACGTCGTGCTTGCACACCGAGCAGCATTCGAAAGGCTGCACCCGCAAGAATATATAAACCACAAATATTCAATAAGTTGCGAGCACCCAAGGAGAAACTTTCACCACAAGTGCAAATCGCCGGCGAAACTTTCATTTAAAAGGGTCTCGGACTTTCATTTTCGCGGCTATGGAAATTCGCAAATCGCTGATTACAAAGAGAAGGAACTTTCACTTTAAGTGTGCGCGCACAGCCGCCAAACCGTCCGCAAACACTGAGCCGGGCCGAGGGAACAACCCCTCGCCCGGCCCATCCATTTGCGCAACGCAGCTCACCCCCAACGCCACTCCAACCCGCAACACCGCCAAATCCCCCACCGCCACCGCCCTGTCATTCTGAGGTGTCGCCGAAGGACCTGCACTTCCGATCTCTTCTTCTGTCCCTCTGTGGTGAGAGAAGTTACTTGCGTGCGAAGCACGCCTTCGCCGGGGCGGCCAGTCCTGCCGGGAATTAACCCCAAAATTGCTACCCTGGAAATAGAGGCTCAGAAAAGGACCACCCCAGCGGTCCCTTCCTGAGCCTTTTTGCTGTCCAAAACACCCAAAAACTAACTCATTGATTCCACAGGGCTTACGAGACTAATCCTCCCGCAACCACCTTATTTTTCAACCACTTACAAGACACTAATCCGAAGAAAAAATGGGTGGCCCGTTCAAGCCTTCCGTTGGACTGAGTGGGAATTCGGGGTCCCCACGGACGGGTCTTCGTCCGTGGGGTGAAGAATCGGCGCGCAGCGCCGACCAACAACCCAGCACCTGATTCTAAACAACTTACGAGACTAACTGCCTCGTAACCATCTCAGAATCAATCACTTATAAAACATTAATCCGGCCTGAAACGGAAAGGCGGCGAAGCCGCGATTGCCCGTGCGGCCAGCACCGTCACAACATCGACGAGCCGCAACCCATTCCCGAACCTATCCCACCCCAGGCCGTCTTCACCATCAACTCAAACAACCAGCGCTCCGCCTGATCCTCAACACCGGCGACTGACAACTAGGAACTGGAAACTGGAGACTGTTACCCGATCGCGAACCACCGCACCGCGGCAATCGCGGGGATCGCCAGGAACCACGGCGACGCAAAGTGCGCGAGTGCGACCGACGCCAGCACGATTCCCGCGCGAAAGGCCCACTTGGAGACGCGTGCGCCCATCGTCTGCGGTACCTGTTGGAGCGGCTTCCCTGTCCGGCGCCATTGTCGAATCCCGCCCGGAAGAACGGATACATCCGCGAATCCGCGCGCACGGAGCTGTCCGTGGGCGACCTGCGCCCGATGCCCGCTCAGGCACACCAGCGTAATCGGCTGCTTGCGATCCCACTCCTCACAGGCACGGGTAAGGCGGCGCAGGGGCACCAGCTCTGACCCCTCTATGTGCCCGGCGGCAAATTCTCCCGGCTGCCGCACATCAATCAGTCTTCGATTTTGCTTCATATGAAATATCACCATATTCCTATATGGTGATATAGTCAAACCATGGCAAGGCGTTCCCCGCGAAGCGAAAGGATGATCGCAGTCATTGCCCGCCGCTTTCGACTCCTGGGCGAGCCCTTCCGCCTCCGTCTCCTGCAGACGCTCGAACAGGGCGAACTCACCGTGGGAGAACTCGTTGAGCAACTTGAGGGCAACCAGCCGAACGTATCCAAGCACCTGCAGATGCTGCATGACGCAGGCTTCGTCAGCCGCCGTCGCGAGGGCAACTCCGTCTATTACAACATCGCCGATCCCATGGTGATGCAGCTCTGCGACCTCGTCTGCAGGAACGCCGAGCAACGCGCCCGGGACGATCTCCACGACTTCCGCCACACCAGAAGAACCTGATCCGCACTGCGCAAGCCTTTGCGCGCGGCCATTCAGACGCGGATACCACCCCGCGGCTATCCCACATGGTTCTGGCTGCCCAGCCGCGTTCGCCATGCGGCCAGCCACGGCGTTCCGCGGTAGGAATCCGCCACCACCCACGCACCGGCAACCAGCGCCCAGGTCACAATTGTCTCGCTCCAATCAAAAGCGCCCCTGGAACCTGCCGCCAGGATCGGCACCCACACCAGCACCAGGAACGCGCCCATCTCGACCGTCACAAGCGCCGCCGCCAGCCGTGCATAGACACCGGTGATCACACCCACACCCGCCGCGATGAAAGCTGACCCGGTGAAATAGGCAAACGCAACGTGCCATGGCAGCCAGCCTGGCACCAGCTCGGCTGTGTGTTGGAGCTCGATGAAATGGCCCGCGCCGAAGATGATCAGCGCAGCGCCGAAGAGCACTCTTGCGACGCACAGTCCCTTGTCCCCCGCGATGAACCCCGCGTGGCGTCTGTCCCACTCCGTGGCGAACCACGAGTACAGCACCCATGCGCCCGCCAGCATCGCTGCCGTTTCGCCGGCAGACCAGAAAGCATCCAGGGAGGGTGTCAGGATCAGATAAGGCAATCGGAACACAACCAGCCAGAGCAGCAGGCAGGCCAGCAGCACCCGTGCTGCAGGAGCGGCCGTGCGCTGCCACAGCAATGCTGTGCCACATGCCAGGGAGACGAGAGAGCAAAGATACACCAGCGCCTCGCGTGCAGGCACGCCGTTCGATACAGGACTCCATACCGGGGCGAAATGCCTCTGGACCAGCCCCATGATTCCCACGCCAACCATGGTGGCCGCAAAGAGCACATGACCCACGCTTGCAACCCGCATCCCGCTTTCCCCCGCCGGTAATCTCCGCGATTACGTACAGCCATACCTTGTACGCCAATCGCATCTTTCCGGCAACATGGGAACGGCGTCTGTGCGCCCGCGCGGTTCAGCTGATCACTCGCTGAGAGCGAGCTTCCTGTGGACCGTGGAAGCTAGGTCCCGCGCGCGTTCCGGGAAGCTCTCCAGAATCGTGCAGGTATACCGCCTCTCGCGCAGCGCCGAGCACGCGTCGAAAGCCGTCTCGCGGCTGAGATCGGCAAAGCGGGCTCGATACTGCCCGTAGCGGAGCCGAACCACCAGGCCGCGTCCGTGATGCAGCAGCGGCGGCGAGGAGAGCCGCGCGCTTTGCAGAACGCGGCGCACTTCGATCGGGCTGCGGAAGTCATACCCGATCTGGATCACATAGTCGCTGCTGCCGGAGGGAGCCGGCTCCACCGCCGGGCGTACAAGGGCGGCCTCAACAACCCGACGGCGCACGGGCCGGGGCGGTGTGGGCCGCGGATGCGGAATCGCGGCGCGCGCAAGCACCGTGGTTGGACGCGAAAAGGTGCTAAAGCCGCGATTGAGCAGCGCCATCATCTGGAGATCACGCGCCCGCGCCGTGGCGCCGCCCATAACCACCCCGATCAAACGATGGTGATCGCGAATGGCCGACGTGACGATGTTGAAACCGGAGGCATTCACATAGCCGGTCTTCATCCCGTCAGCGCCCGGGTACTCCTCCGGGATATGGTCGAAGCTGTGAAAAACGTGCCCGCGATAGAGAAACGAATGGACATCGAAAAAATGGTAGTACTGCGGGTAGGTCTGGATGATGGCCAGTGCAAGAGTGGCCATATCGCGGGCGGTGGTCCACTGGTAGGGGTTCGGTAAGCCGGAAGCGTTATGGAAAATGGTGTTGGTCATGCCCAGTTGGCGCGCTTCCTGATTCATCAGTTGCACAAAGCGCCATTCGTTGCCGGCTTCGTTCTCGGCCAGAACCACGGCCGCGTCGTTGGCGGAGTGCGAGATGATGCCCAGAATGCAAGTGCGGACAGAGACCGTGGTGCCCGCGCGCAGCCCCAATTTCGTTGGCTGCTGGGCCGCGGCGTGCGGCGATACATGAAGCCGCTGATTCAGCGTCATGCGGCCCTCGGCCAGCCGCTGGAAAGTGAGGTAAAGCGTCATCAACTTGGTGAGAGATGCGGGATGAGCGCGCTCGTCAGGATGGTATTCCTGAAGAACTCGGCCGGTTTGCGCATCCACCAGGATGGAAGCGTGGACAACGGCGTGAGCTGCGCGCGCCTGGGCGAGCACCATGATGAAAAGGACCAGCCATCCAGCAAGCCCCCGCGCGCGCTTCGCTGAAGACCTCCATTTACCGCAAATCAGCTTGCTCCCAGGACACCGCTTCATTTACTCCCCTCGGCACCAAGGTAACATTGCAAGCGCCCGACCTCGGACCACTTTTCAATATCGTCTGTTAATTGCCCTGATACGGCCCCATCCTGAGCTGCTTCCGGAACCTGCTGCCGCAGAGCCTTCCTCAGCGCATTGGCGCATCATCCCGGATACTCGTCAGAGGGCGCCCGCATCCACCGATACAGAAAAGATACAGGAAAAGCCGCGGAGGAGTCTCGGGCAGGCCGCGACCGATCTCACTAAGCGGCTCTCGCAGGCTCTCCCCGCCCTGTCAGGAAAGCCTCGTATCAGCCTCCGGAATTTCGTTGCCCGGACCAACTGTTAGTCTGGAAGGCGAAATCCATCCGGCAAAGGAACTCACGAACAGCCCATGCACCTCAGATCACTGTCATGGTTCGGAAAGATCCCCTCGCTCACACTTCTCGTTTTCGCCGTCGTGATATCTCAGGCTGGCGGCGCTTCCGCGCTTATCCTTTTCCATCGTCCATGTAACATCCTCGCATCCAGGACTCCTTGCGTCGCTGCCTACAGCACCACGCGAGCCCTCTACCGCCGGTACAAAGGCCCGCTCTATCAGGTCACGCGCCAGTCAGATAAAACCTCCATCAACATTGGCCTTCTCCGCGACGGGTACGCCGATGCCGCTGCACAGGACGCCTTTTGCGCACACACGGTCTGCACTATCACCAAGATCTACGACCAGTCGCCCAACCATAACGACCTCATACCCGCACCTCCTGGTGGCGCGGCGCACGGCCCTGGTCCCAGAGGTTACGACCTCCCCGCGGTAGCCAACGCTCTCCCCATAACCGTGCATGGGCACAAGGTCTACGGCATCGCTATCTCCCCCGGCATGGGCTATCGCGACGACACCCCTGTAAGCACGGCCATCGACGGCCGGCCCGAAGGCGTGTACATGGTCACCTCCGCTCTCCATCTCAACAGCAAGTGCTGCTTCGACTTTGGCAATGCCGAAGTGAACAATCGCGACAACAACGCTGGCCACATGGATGCCATCAACATCATGTGCCACCGCCATCCATGCAAACCCGATGCCGGGCTCGATATGGAGAACGGCATCTACGGCCATCTCCCCGTGCCTGCTGGCACCACCTTCGTCACCGACATGGGCGCCAACAATGGCCAGGATTCCTATGCCATCTATCAGGGCAACGCCCAGTCCGGGGGCCTCACCAGCACCGGCATCATCCCTCTTCCCAAGGGCTATCAGCCAATGAAGCAGGAGGGAGCCATCATCCTCGGAACCGGCGGCGATAACAGCAACTGGGCCTCGGGCTATTTCTTCGAGGGCGTGATGACCAGGGGAATGCCCGATGCGAAGACCATGAAAGCAGTGCAGCGCAACATCGTGGCCGCGAAGTACGCTGGCCATCTTCAACCATAACCTGGTGACCCGGCCGTCCTGCCACAGTCTCCGACGGGGGCGGCCTTCACAAACTCTACGCTTTCTGCTTCCGGAATCCCATCGACACTTCCATCGATCCGGTAGCTGTCGCCCCGGCTGTTAACCTGTGTGGAAATTGCGCCGAAGGCGCCGCTCAACTGCCCGCCATGTATCTCATTGCTCTCGGTGTCCCCTGCGCCTTTTCTGCCTTCGCAGGAAGAACCGGTAGCGCCGTGAAGCGTAAACTGAGAACGAAATCTCTTGCAGGGGCTAGCCGTGGACCACTACATAGAGCGCGTCGTCGACCTCACTGAACCGGAAACAAATCAGATTTTTAACCTCACCGTGGAAGAAGCCCGCGCGCACCTGCTCACCGGCAGGCCAGATGCAGTCCGAGGAATCCATGGATCGTTTGCCCTGATTGCCCGCGAAGGCAAGACCGTGCGTATGGCCCGCTCACTCGACCGCCCCATGCGCTACTTTCTTGCGAAGCGGCAGGAAGGCCCCGTGCTCATCGTCGCCCCCCGAATCGACACCATCTACAACTGGCTCAAAGGCGAGGGACTCGAAGCGCAGTTCCACCCCAGCTACACCCGCATGGTGCCGGCCCACTACATTGTCGAACTGCAGTTGATCGGATGCCCCGATCCGGATCCCGTTTATGCGCGCTTTTTCACGCCCGTCTCGGCGTCGCTTTCGACAGACCTGGATGAAATCGGCAAGCGATACATCAGCGCACTGGCCGAAGAAATATCGCAGTGGCTCAAACAAGTGCCTGAACAGGAGCCCATCGGCGTTTGCTTTTCGGGCGGCATTGATAGCGGAAGCGTCTTTCTGACCACCTACTTCGTCATGCAGCGACTTGCCATCAGCCCTTCCCGGCTGAAGGCATTCGTCCTCGATTTAGGCAAGGGACCGGACGTGGAGCAGGCCCGCGCATTTCTCGATGCCCTCGGCCTCGGGCTGTTCCTGGAACCGATCGAGGTCGCCCCATCCACCCTGAACACAGAACAGACCATCCGAATCATCGAAGATTACAAATCGCTCGACGTAGAATCGGCCACCATGGCCGTCGCTTTGTGCGGCGGTATCCGTGAGCGCTACCCGGAGTGGAAGTTTCTGCTCGACGGAGACGGCGGAGATGAGAACCTGAAGGACTATCCCATCGAAGAGAACCCGGAGCTGACCATCCGCAGCGTGGTCAACAACCAGATGCTCTATCAGGAAGGCTGGGGCGTCGGCAAAATCAAGCACTCACTCACTTATAGCGGCGGCCTCAGTCGCTCCTATACGCGCACGTACGCTCCGGCACACCACTTCGGCTTTTCCGGCTTCAGCCCGTATACCCGGCCCGATGTCATCGCCGTGGCGGAAGCGATTCCCTTCATCAAGCTCACGGAATACAGCGTAGAGCGCCTCTACGAACTCAAGGGCGAGATCGTCTCGCGCGGCATCGCCGCTGTCACCGGATTCAAGATGCCGGTCTTTCCCAAACGGCGCTTCCAGCACGGAGCAATCCCCGAAGACGCGCTTCGTACCCGGCTACCCTGGCGTGAAGCCGAGTACAGAAAAAAGTTCCTCTCTCTGTATCTGTGAGGCGCAGTGGCACTGACTTATCCGCAAAGCGCCGCAGCCCGCGACCAGTGGATTCTGGACAGACGGCCTGCCCGCGAAACTGTTTCCGCCAGCCAGCCCTACGCCTGCTTCGTGGAAGAGGAATGTGGCCCGGACGGCCGAGTGGAACCGGTCGCCACCATATTCCTCACCAACCGCGAATGTCCTTTCCGCTGCACCATGTGCGATCTGTGGCGCAACACTCTTACGGAATCGGTCCCACTCGGCGCGATCCCCGCGCAAATCGACTTTGCCCTGCAGCAGCTATCGGCGGCTCGCGTCGTCAAGCTTTACAACAGCGGTAGCTTCTTTGATCCCCGCGCAATCCCCCCGAACGACTATGCAGCCATTGCCGATCGTATCCAACACTTCGACCGCGTCATTGTCGAGTGTCATCCAGGCTTTGTGAATGAGCGCTGCCCCGAATTTCGCAGCTTGCTCAGCGGCCGGCTCGAAATCGCGATCGGCTTGGAAACTGCACACCCGGAGACTCTCGAAAAACTGAACAAGCGGATGACGTTGCAACAATTCTCCGCAGCGGCCACCTTTCTGCGCAGCCACGATATCGACCTCCGAGTCTTCATTCTCGTGCAACCCCCGTTCATGCGACCCGATGAAGCGCTCCACTGGGCAAGCCGCTCCCTCGATCTTGCTTTCGACTGTGGCGCCACCGCAGCCACCCTCATCCCCACGCGTGGCGGCAACGGTGCCATGGAAGCACTCGCTGCCTCTGGGAATTTCACCACTCCCAGCTTGAGCCTGCTGGAAGACGCAGCAGCCTATGGACTGGCCCGAAAACGCGGCCGAGTCTTCACTGATCTCTGGGACATCCAGCCGGAGGTCGAGTGTGCGCACTGCTTTCGGTCACGCCTGCAGCGGCTCCGCGAAATGAATTTACATCAATCGCTCACCCCCGTAGTCAGGTGCAAGATGTGCGGCAACCCGTCTTCGGAGGAATCTTGAACGAGCGTTATGACGTTGCGGTCATCGGAGCGGGCTTCGCCGGTTCACTCCTCGCCATGATCGCCCAGAAGTTCGGACTGCAAGTCATCCTCCTCGAGCGCGGACGCCATCCGCGTATGGTCATTGGCGAGTCCTCTACACCACTTTCGAACCTTCTTCTGGAAGAACTGGCTACGCGTTATGATCTCCCCAATCTCCGCCCGCTCAGCAAGTGGGGAAGCTGGCGTGACACCCATCCTGAACTCGCATGCGGCCTAAAACGGGGATTCAGCTTTTTCCGTCATGACTCGGCATCCGACACCATTATCCATCGGGAAGATCAGCTCCTCGTCGCCGCCAGTCCGCATAATGGCATCGCTGATACTCACTGGTACCGTGCAGATTTTGACGCATTCCTCACTGCAGAAGCGCAGCGCCTCGGCGTCACCTACCTCGACGAGGTGGAACTGCGCGAGTTCGCGAGAAATGAACGCGACACTTGCCTCTCCGGCATACACCACGGGCGCAGCTTCAACGTCTCGGCGCAATTTGTCGTGGACGCAACAGGGCCTCGCGGTTTTCTGCATCGCGCCTTGCAACTGGCCGAGCACGAACTACCCGATTTCCCTGCGACGCAGGCGCTCTACAGCCACTTCACCGGCGTGTTGCGGCTTGAGGAAACACCCAACATCGCTCTGGATGGCCGGCCGCCATATCCAGTCGACGATGCGGCCATCCATCACATCTTCGATGACGGCTGGCTTTGGATGCTGCACTTCTGCAATGGCGTGACAAGCGCGGGAATCGTGGCCACTGCCCCGCTCGCCGAGCAGTTACACCTCGCCGAAGGGCAATCGGCATGGGATCGAATGATGCACCGCGCTCCCATCCTGGGCGCCCTGTTTCAAAACGCGAAACCCGTCCAACCCTTTCGCCATATCCCGAGGCTGGAATTTCGCAGTGCC
>JAJZAL010000159.1 GCA_021799405.1 Acidobacteriota bacterium | reverse complement strand
GTTATGATGACCTCTGGTTTGGATTTTGCGATGTATGGGCCATCAAATACAACGGGAAGACCGTGTTCGCCGGCTGGGGATCAAAAAGAGACAATCATATGTTGAATTCCAATCGCGGGGTGAGATTGGGGATGGAAGTAGTGTCGTCCACGGATTCTATTCGTGTTGAAAGGGAGGGGACTCACGTGCATTGTTCGAGTTGTGGATACGGCGAGATGCGCCGGATACCGCGAGAAGGATTCCTTCAAGAAAACATCTATCCCCTGTTCGGGTACTTTCCCTGGCGATGCCCCATGTGCAGAAGGCACTTCATGCTGAAAAGGCGAGGATCCTCAAATCGATCTGCATGACGGCCAAAGACGCTGCTTTTTGGCTCCAGCGTTTGTCCATTATTTATCACGGTTTCACGGCGTAACACGATCGGTTCACTGCCGGTTGCCGCGTCTCATCCAACTCCCCGAAAACTCCAATTGCACGCTGTTTCCAGCCCTCTCGTGTATCTTTCCCTCGTGGGGCGTTTGTCATTTCCGCTGGATTTGCCAGTCTTAAATCGTGCGCTCCCATGCCTTTGTGAAGAAGCCAGATCAAGGCTTGAAAATAAAAGATGCAGATCGTCAAGCGAGCCATTCACGGAAGCGTCAGGCCCGGCCACTAATATCTGTCTGGCAATGACGCCGCATCCATCATTCTATGGTTGTAGCAAGTCAGAGCGAAACCAGGCCCAGGCGGCGCAATGCCGCCGCACTCAGGAGAATCATCATGAAGCACTTCGCCCTTGCACTCCTCCTCGCATCTTCCCTGTCTCTGCCGCCCGCCGCGCGGGCACAGCGCGAAACCTTTGCCATCAATCCGAATGCCAGCAAGATCTCATTCTTTCTGAGCGGCAATACACACCACGTCAAGGGAGTTTTTCACGTGCATAGTGGGTCGGTTCAGTTTTCCTCCGCTCCAGGCGCGATCTCCGGAATCATCATTGTCGAGGCGGGTAGCGGCAGAAGCGGCAACAAGAGCCGCGATCACAACATGGACAACAACGTGCTCCAGACGGACCAATTCCCTGACATTACATTCCTGCCCAAAAGCTATCAGGGAACACTGGCGTCCACCGGTGACTCCACGATTCAGGTCTCCGGCATCTTTACCCTGCGCGGCGCGTCACACAACCTGACCCTTCCCATGCACATTCACATCGAGGGCTCGAACCTCACCGCGACCGGAAGTTTCACGATCCCCTACGTCAAGTGGGGCCTCAAAGATCCAAGCATCCTTTTCCTGAAAGTGGCCAAAGTTGTCGACATTGATCTAACCCTTGCCGGCACTCTTTCCTCGCCCCGCTCAGCCAAATAGCACATTTGCCCGCGCCACCCTTGGCGCGGGGCAGAATGAATGCCGTCCCATCTCCGGCGCCCCTGGCAGTTCTGGCAAAGCTGCACGGCATGACCACAGGCCGTTCGATTAACATTGTGAAAATAACCTTTACATTACCAAAATAAAGTGCATACTTTAGTAATGTTTCTCTGCAAATCATTGCAACTTCGTGCAATTCCGTCTGCGAAAGTATGGGGGAGCGAGTTAAAGTTATCTTTATACCCCGGAACTGTTGCATTTGGTCGATTGTGGTCTGGTTCTCTTGGCGTTCTTATTCTCTGAGGTGCTTTTATGATTTGTTCGAAGTGCCAGTCGAGCTCCGTCTCGATCGTCCCCGCGGAGGTTCGGCTTTACCGCACCATTACGCGCACGTTGAGTCATCCACCGATGACGCCTTCTCCTGACATCCACGTCTGCCTTGATTGCGGGTGGTCGGAGTTTTCGATTCCGAGCTCGTGGCTCGCTGCTGGTTGGCTGAGGCCGCCGCGCCCGCAGGCCGTCCCCAATGCAAATCGAATGACGCCGTCGAATATAGCTGCGATCGCGCGATGACGCTGGTTCCGGTCCCGGCCGGAATAGGGATCGACATCTGGCTCTTGGGATCAAACTGGCTCGCGAGAAACCTCTGAGCCAGTTTGCCAGGTTTATTCACCCCAAAAGAAAGGCCCCCAGCCGAAGCTGGAGGCCTTTGTTCTCTCTGCGATGAAGACCCACGAGCATTGATCCGTTCAAAGTGGAACCTTGTCCAAAGGCGCGATAAATCCGATGCCCGGGACATCGAGCTTATGCAGTTGCTTGTCATTGGTGATGAACAGGTCCACACCGAAGTGCGCGGCACATGCGAGTTGGATCGCATCCGCGTTGCGCAGCGTGTGTGTGGCGCGAAGCGACGCATAGCGCCAGGCCACCGCTGCGTCGAAGTTGACAACCTGCGCGGTGGACCGGATGGCGCGATCATATTGCTCAATCAGCGAAGTCTGGCCGAGCCTGGTTGGCTTGACGAGCACCTCCCCAAGCGTCATGGCAGAGGTCACAATGCGGTCTCCGCGATCCAGCATCCGTTTGCGGATTTCGAGCATGCGGCTACGGTTGGGCTCCAGACCCTCGAACATGTAGATGAAGACATTCGTATCAAAAAATACCTTGCTCAAATGTCTTCCCTCCGCAGATTCTCCACATACTCGTCGGCGTGTTCGTCAGCCCAGATGTGCTTGCCCGAGCCAATCAAGCGAATGAGCGGGTCGTCCTCGTAGTTCACAGGCCGGGGGTTTTCAATATGCCGTTCGCACCATCGCGCGTACCAGTCAAGAAATGGCAAATATTCCAATGGAATTTCCTCTTTTTTCGGGCACTGCTTTGCAGGACGCCTCGATTCGCGCCCTGGATCGACTCTATCTCCGGTCAGAAAGAGACGGAGGCCTCCAGATGGTGTTTCATATAGCATCCGATATTTCCCCGTAGACGGAGGAACATTGGCCACCAAGTGCTCCTTTAAGTGCGCGGCGACTGACGTAAGTTTTACTCCCTCCATGAGTCCCATTTCGCGCATCTTTTGGCGGATTTCGTCCTTCGTGAAATCTTCGCGAAGAGGAAACGTTTGATGGAGTGAAGCAACCGCGATCCAGATTCGATCGGCGAGCAAAAATGTTCGGTCCGAAATTCGCATGGAAGTTTACGCCTCGATAGTAATATACCTATAATACCTTGGTATGTAAATCGAGAAGAACGCTTCATCCGAAGCTGGACCACATGTATTGGCTACGTTCAATTCTGCCACCTGCTAAAGTCCAATCCTGCCTGGTGTACAGCGCTTTGCCGCCACCATCTACAATCGAATCCTGCCACTGGCGGATCGAGACGATGGGGTAACTCATCCCCATCGGCGGCGGGCCGGGGAACTTTCCAAGTCCGCTGCTGAAGAGTTGCTGGCTATCTACCGGGAGCACGAATGGCGGCTGCTCAGGCGATTCGCCGAGCGAAGTGACTTGCCAGGCTATTTCTCGTACGAAAGTGCCTGGATCACCCCGTCCCGGACGGCCTTCCGGATACCAATGGCTCCTCCGATCATGGATTCCATTGCTGCGATGCCGAGCGCGATCGGCCACCACAAGATAAGAACATCCATGCGCAGAAACTTTGGGTAAACCAGTCCGACACCCAACCGGATCCAAAACGACAGAACAATTCCAGCCACAGCGCCCGGCACGGCGATCACGAGTGTCTCGCAGAGCAGGATCTTGAAGAAGTAGTCTGAGGATGCGCCGAGCACCCTGAGAATACCGTACTCTTGGGTCTTATCAATCACATTGAAGTAGCGTTCAATCGCGAGGAAAAGAAATCCAATGGCGGAAGCAAAGAGCAACAGCATTGTAGTGTATAGAGTAAATCTCACTCTCACGAAGGATGGATCAGCTTGAAGGCCGTGAACGAGTCCCGCGATCGTGAGAATCATAGCGACTTCAAGGCAGATGAGAATGCTTCCTGAAAAGCCTTGTAAAGGAGCATCGCGAATCCAACTCCCGACGAGTCTCGCCGCAGAACGAAGACCGCTCCCCTGATCCGCGAATCTGAATGTCGAGTGATTTGTGCCTGCCATTGAGCCCAGATCCAACCGCCCTACAAGGAGTAAAGGCCCCCAGCCGAAGCTGGAGGCCTTTATCGTGAAGCTACCTGGAATTCGGAATCAGCCGATCAAGGAACCAGTTCATTGATCCCTGATCCCTGTTCCCTGCCTTAGTACATGCCTTCCATGCCGCCGCCGTGGCCGCCGGCCGGGGCCGGAGCCTTGGGTTCGGGAATCTCGCAGACCAGGGCTTCCGTGGTCAGCAGCAGCGCCGCGATGGAGGCCGCGTTCTGCAGGGCGGTGCGGGTGACCTTGGTGGGGTCGATGACACCGGCCTTTACCAGATCCTCAAAGCTGCTGCTCTGGGCGTTGTAGCCAAAGTGGGGCTCCTTGGACTCGAGCACCTTGGAGACCACCACGGCGCCCTCTTCGCCCGCGTTGGCGATGATCTGGCGCAACGGCTCTTCGAGAGCGCGGCGAACGATCTGCGCGCCGGTCTTCTCGTCGCCCGCGAGCGCACCGATCAGCGCATCGACCGCCGGAATGGCGCGAACCAGAGCCACGCCGCCGCCGGGGACGATACCCTCCTCGACAGCCGCGCGGGTGGCATGCAGCGCATCCTCAACGCGAGCCTTCTTCTCCTTCAGCTCGGTCTCAGTCGCCGCGCCCACCTTGATGATGGCCACGCCGCCGACCAGCTTGGCCAGCCGCTCCTGGAGCTTCTCACGATCGTAGTCGGAGGTGGTCTTCTCGATCTGCGAACGGATTTCCTTGACGCGGCCTTCGATCTCGCTGGGCTTGCCTGCTCCGTCAACGATGGTGGTGTTGTCCTTGTCGATGGTGACGCGCTTGGCGCGGCCCAGGTCCTCAAGCTTGATGCCTTCCAGCTTGATGCCCAGGTCCTCGGTGATGGCCTTGCCGCCGGTCAAGATGGCGATGTCGCCCAGGATGGCCTTGCGGCGATCGCCAAAACCGGGAGCCTTGACGGCCGCAACATTCAGCGTGCCGCGCAGCTTGTTGACAACCAGGGTGGCCAGCGCCTCGCCCTCAACGTCCTCGGCAATGATCAGGAGGGGCTTGCCGCCGCGCGCAACCTGCTCCAGCAGGGGCAGCAGATCCTTCATCGCGCTGATCTTCTTTTCGTAGATCAGGATGTAGGGATCATCGAGCACGGCTTCAAGGCGCTCGGCGTCGGTGACGAAGTAGGGGCTCAGGTAGCCGCGGTCGAACTGCATGCCGTCAACGGTCTCCAGACCGGTGTGCATGGTCTTCGATTCTTCAATGGTGATGACGCCGTCCTTGCCCACAACCTTGACCGCATGCGCGATGATGTCGCCGATCTCCTGGTCGCCGTTGGCGGAAATGGCTCCGACCTGCGCCACCGATCCCTCGTTCACCGGCTTGGAGAGCTTGCCCAGAGCTCCGCCCTCGACCCACTTGCCGTCCTTGTCGCGAACGCCGACGACCGTGATCACGGCCTTCTCGATACCGCGCTTCAGCGCGGTGGGGTTGGCGCCGGCCGCTACGGTCCTAACGCCTTCACGGAAGATGGACTGCGCCAGAACGGTCGCGGTAGTGGTGCCGTCGCCGGCCACGTCGCTGGTCTTGGAGGCAACCTCGCGCACCAACTGCGCGCCTACGTTCTCAAGCGGATCCTTGAGGTCAATCTCCTTGGCCACCGTCACGCCGTCCTTGGTGATGGTGGGCGAACCGAATTTCTTCTCGATCACGACGTTGCGGCCCTTGGGACCGAGCGTCGCCTTCACAGCGTCCGCCAGCGTATTGACGCCGCGCAGAATCGCCTGACGGGAGTCCTCACCGTGCAGAATTTGCTTTGCCATTGAAAGTCTCCTAAGTTCGTAGTTCTCTGAAACTGGTTGTCAGTGAACAGTGATCAAAGATCAGGGATCAGTGTTCAGATGTTGCCGAGGCGGTTGCGTTTCACGGGGGATCAGGAATCAATGTTCAGTGACGCCAGGATTTTCGCTCCAACCCACTGACCACGATTCACTGACCACTGAAAGCTACTTCCTGATGATGCCGAGAACCTCTTCCTCGCGCATGATCAGGTACTCTTCACCGTCAATCTTGATCTCGGTGCCGGAGTACTTGCCGAAGAGCACGCGGTCGCCGGCCTTGACGTCAAGCGGGAAGACCTTGCCTTCGTCGTTGGACTTGCCCTTGCCAACTGAGATGACTTCGCCCTCCTGGGGCTTCTCCTTGGCACTGTCGGGAATGATGATGCCGCCGCGGATGGTTTCAGTCTCTTCCAGACGGCGGACAAGGATGCGGTCATGGAGCGGGATAAAGGTGGTCGCTACAGATGTTGCTGCCATTGCTTCGCTTCTCCTTCGCGCGCGGACAGGTTGGACCTCGCCCGCGGGATTTGAGTGGATTTGTTTCGAAGATCGCGGATGGCGACCCGCCGAAGCGGGCGGCGGCCCCGATCAAGCAACTCCGCCGGCGGAGTGCTAGCACTCTCGCCTTCCAATTGCTAACAATAGGGAAGCTTCACTGAATTTGTCAAGGGGTTGAGTTAAATATGAGTGTATTACACTCATTATTTCTTCTTCGTCGTTATAATAGCCGTGCGGACAGGTGATCTTCCAGCGCAGTCGCATTTCAAGATATGGGAAGATTCTGCCCTGAAAGGGCACGACTTTAGCCATGCCGAAGAGAGCGAGAGAGAAAGCTTCGGGGTTTCAGCCCTTGAGGGACGGTCTTATCGGAAGCAAAATTCACCTCAGGAGCTAAAGCCCATCGAATTTTTGTCGATTCCGGCGGCACAGCTAAAACTGTGCCCTTTCAAAGCCGCCGCCATTTATCGTTCCAAATCCAAATGCGATTGCCCTGGGTAATCCGCTTACAGGTTGCCTCAGCCAGAGTCAAAATGATTACAATGAAATTCATGTTTCAGCACTCTTTCCTGCGCGTCAGCGTGTTTGTGGCCGGGTTGAGCCTGGCCGCGAGTCTGTTTGCTACGGACGCCTTTGCCCACCAGAGGCGTGGCCGCAAATATAAGGCTCCGCCTGCAACATCGCGGATTGTAATCACGGTGCTGCGTTTTGCCGACTGCAAGCCCGTCAAGAATGCCGCTGTCGTCTTTCACGTCATGTCAGGCGAGAAGGACAAGGGCTACATGGAGCTGAAAACCAATGAGGACGGCAAGGCGGTCATTACCGTTCTGCCCATCGGCGACGTGATGCGGCTCCAGGTGATCTCCCGGGATTATCAGACCTACGGCCAGGACTACCCCGTAACCAAGCCTGAGATGGCGCTTCAGATCGAGTTGAAACGGCCGGGCCAGCAATACTCGATTTATGAGAACCACGGTCAGGGGGAGAAAGACGGGGGGCGCTGCAACGTAGACCAGGCAGAACAACCTTCCAAGGACACGACCCAAGGCGACAGCAAACCGCAGTCGGGCGGGGCGAATCAGTCCGATACAAAGGCTGATTCCAATGCGCCTTCATCGCCGCAGAAGTAGAGCCGATCTGACGCGGCTAGATCAGCGCCACACATCTTGTCTCCCGCAATTGTTTCTTGAACCGCTATGTCAACCCAACTGCTGAGCGGAAAATCGGCGCTGGTCACGGGGGGTGCGCGGCGCATCGGCCGCGCGCTTGCGCTGGCTTTGGGCGCGGCGGGCGCGGACGTGGCCATCACCTACCGGACCTCAGACAGCGAGGCTGCGCAGACCGCCGGCGAGATTGAGGCGCTGGGACGGCAGGCTTTGGCCCTGGAATGCGATGTGCGTTCGGAGACCTCGGTACGCCGGGCCGTCGAGGCCACGCTCGCGAAATTCCGGCGGCTTGATGTGCTGGTGAACAACGCCGCCATCTTTGAGACCGTGCCCCTGGAAAGCATCACTCTCGATCAGTGGGACGCAGTCTTTCAAACCAACACGCGCGGCCCATTTCTGGTGGCGCGCGAGGCGCTGCCGCATCTGCGAGCCACGAACGGAAGGATTATCAACATAGGCTCGCTCGGAGGAATACAGCCCTGGGCCAACCATGCGCACTATTGCAGTTCGAAGGCGGCTTTGCACATGCTGACGGCCACCATGGCCAAAGCATTTGCTCCGCAGGTGAGCGTGAACTGCGTGGCCCCCGGCTGGATTGAGTTGGATCAAAGCCTTGGAAAAGCCGCTGCCCGCTTCGCGGCCAAAACACCGATGCAGCGGAATGGAACGGCCGAGGACGTTGCCCAGGCCGTGCTCTTTTTCGCCACCTCCCCGGCGTTTATTACCGGCCAGGTGATGGCAGTCGACGGCGGGTTGGGACTTACTTAGAACGGCCCGACAGACGCAGTTGATTTACCGCGAAAACAACCGGCTCCAAAAGCCTTTTCGGGTCTCGGAACCCTCCTCGCTGCCATTGTCGGAGCGCGACTTGCCCACACTTTGCTTTAAGGAACCATGGCGCTTTGCATTGAACTTGAGCGGCCGTTCGTCCCAGAGCCCTTCCGGCTCAGGCTGCGGCGGCAGCGGCACACCATCCACGGCTGCTTTCGGATTGATCAGACAAAGGCGTTGCGCTGTTTCCAGGCCGACCCGGTTCGCCACGTAATCATGGCCCTTCTTTAGATGGGGCGGCCGCCACTCCGGATGATGCGCATCGGTAGCGAGAAAGTGGATCCAGTTGCGATCGAGCAGTTCGTTGGCGAGCGCCTCGGCGGTTTTGCCAAAGCGTCCGTAGAGAGCGCTGGCCGTGACCTGAATCAGACAGCCGCTGCGCACCCATTCAGCGATTAACTCGGGTTGCGCGTGTACGGCCGGATAACGCTCCGGATGGGTGACAATCAGCGTGTAACCGGCTGACTGCAGCCTGAAAATGGCGTCCTCCATTCCAGGAGGAATCGAGTAATTGGCAAACTCGATCAGCAGGTACCCCTTGCCATCGATCGAATAGCGCAGAGGATTGGCGGTTGCCTCCGCGATGTTCTCGACGCTCATGTGGAAGTCGCAGGCCAGGCTCAGTTCCATGACCCCACTGAGTTGGCTGCGCAGTTCGGCAAGGCGCTCCGCGACCAATTCAGCTTGATAGGGATACTGATAGCTGGCGTGCGGTGTGCAGACGATGCGGGTTACGCCTTCGATCGCAGCTTCCTGCGCCATGGCCAGTGAGGTTTCGAGATCGGGTGCGCCGTCGTCTACGCCGTAAATCAAGTGCTGATGAATATCAATCATCGTTTAGCCGCTAGCTACTTGCTATGAGCTTCCAGCCCTTGCACGCTTGAACCAACAAAATGATTCGTCCATGAAAAACCTGAAGCCAGCAAATGGGAGGCCCCCAGATACGTCTTCCTTACCGAGGGCGCTCAATGCGCTGCCAAAGCAGAAATCATGGATGCAAAGATCTTCCATCCGTCCGCCGATCCCAGCAGATCCTCGCTGGAGCGATCCGGATGAGGCATCATACCCAGGACATTGCGCTTCTCGTTGAGAATGCCCGCGATGTTGCTGAGAGAGCCGTTGGGGTTCGCCTCCGGCGTGATCTCGCCTGCGGGCGTCGAATAGCGGAAGACGATTCGGTCCTCGGCTTCAAGGCGGCGCAGTTCCTCGGCCGAGCAGAAGTAGTTCCCTTCCATGTGGCCGATGGGTATCTGCAGCACTTCGCCCTTGCGAAGCTGGTTGGTGAAGGGGCTGTCAGCGGTTTCCGTGCGCAGATGCACCTGCTTGCAGATGTACTTCAATCCGGCGTTGCGCATGAGCGCACCGGGAAGCAGACCGGCTTCGGTGAGAATCTGGAAGCCGTTGCAGATACCCAAAACAAGGCCGCCGCCCTCGGCAAAGCGCTTGACCGCTTGCATCACCGGCGAGAAGCGCGCGATGGCGCCGGTGCGCAGGTAATCGCCGTAGGCAAAGCCGCCGGGAACCAGGACGGCATCAACGCCGTCGAGCTTCTCTTCGTCGTGCCAGAGAAAGGTAACAGGCTGGTGCGCAACCTCGGCGATCACGTTATACGTGTCGTGGTCACAGTTGGAACCGGGAAAGACCAGAACCCCGAATTTCATACTCTTAGGGTATCAGTTTCGCCTCCCTCGCATTAGCGGAAGAGAGCCATCAAGACTGATTCCGGATCATCACTGATACGCCTGAACTGCTCCAATTCGCCTCCGTGCGAGCCATCAATCCGTACAATGCAGATGGGCGATGCGTATCCTCTCAGACTTTGCGGAAATCCGCAGGACTCAAACGCGGAATTGGGCTCTTCTAACGATCTTCGCGACGAGCGTGGTTCCCGTGTGCGCGGCTCAACGATCAACCGTACAGCAGTTGCAGCAGTTTCTCGTTCAGCAGCAGGCGGCCCATCGCAGCGACGGGGAGATAGCGCGAGAACTCGGCTCGGTGCATCTGACTGAGCGGCTGGCCCAGCCCGATCTTGACCGGATCAGGGAGGAGATCAAGCCCGGCGCGCAGACTGCGGCGGCGCTCGATCTGCTGGCCGATCTGTCGGCGTTTCTTGCTTCTCCAGCCAGCGAGTTGCCTCACAAAGATCCGCCGGAATCCGCGGAACAACGGGAAATTCTTAAGGCGGCAGATCAATTTGTGAATAGCACGCTGCAGCGCCTGCCCGATTTTCTGGCGACCCGCACCACTAGAAGCTTCGAGGACATCCCGGTCTTGATGCGGCGCCATACTTTTCAAAGTGGCCTGCACGCGGCGGATACGCATACAAGCGGAGTCGCTTACCGTGCCGGGCATGAAATCGCAAACAGCGCGACGGCGGACGCGGGCGCGAACGCCTCGGAGGGACAATTTTCACTCGGCCTGACTTCCACCGGCGAGTTTGGCCCGGTCCTGGCGACGATCATGAAGGACTCCGCCAACGGCACGATCACCTGGAGTCACTGGGAACAAACGTCCGAAGGGCTTGCAGCCGTATTTCGGTACAGCGTGCCGAAGCAGGCTTCCCATTACGAGGTGGACCTTTGCTGCGTATGGATGACCGCTGCGAACAGCGTCGTCTCCTACCGCGGGAAGCCCGCGTATCACGGGTTTCTGTGGATCAACCCTTTCACGGGAGCCATCGTGCGCGTGACCCTGGAGGCACAATTCAAGGACTTCGACATACCTCCACGCTATGGCCTCATGGTGAAGTATGGCAAAGTCGATATCGGCGGGAGTAGCTTCATCTGCCCGGTGCGAAGCGTGGTCATCACACAGATCGACACGCCCGCCAATGGCCACACCTGGATGAACTTCTACCTGAACGAGGTAAAGTTCACCGGCTATCACAAATTCGGCTCAACCGTGCGGATCCTTCCAACTGCGCCCGCGAAGCAGTGAACGTCCTCGCTCAGACCACCAGCCGGAGCATGAGACTAAATCTTGCTTGATTTGCAGGGCATGCGTCATATCAGCTCGCCGTCTTGCTGGAAGAAACGGATCTCCCTGCGAATTCCGCAGCATTTGCTGACAACGCGCTCTGCACAGCGGTTTCAGTCAGTGCCCAGCCGGCGATAAGCAGGCTAGGCGCGGGCGCGGCTTCGGCATCGCCCAGAGCGCCGAGCGTGGTGCGGAATACCTGCTGGTCAGGCTGCGCGGCGCGGGCAACAATGGCGCAGGGAAGATTGGGCGGCAGGCCCTGTTCGAGCCACTCCCTAGCCAACAGCGCCAGATCGCGACCGGGCATGTAGACGACGCGGGTGGCGTCCTCAAGCGCAGGCACGGGCGCGCGGTTATGCGACTGCGCATGATGGCCGGTAGAGACGATCAGGTTAGAGGCGCAGTCGCGGCTGGTAAGCGAGCAGCCAATGGCCGCCGCTGCGGCAAAAGCCGCGGAGACGCCGGGCACGACTTCAAACAGAACGCCAGCTTCAGTGAGCGCGGCCATCTCTTCGGCGGCGCGGCCAAAGAGCAGCGGATCGCCACTCTTGAGGCGTACTACCCTGCGGCCGGCACGCGCATGCTGAATCATGAGGGCGTTGATCTCATCCTGAGTAATGCTTTTAACGCCGCAGCGCTTGCCGACGCTGATCACTTCCCCGGCTTGCGGGGCCAGATCGATGACAGCTTGCGGAACAAGATCGTCGTGCAGGAGAACATCGGCGGACTGAATCAGGCGCGTGGCTTTGACGGTCAGGAGGTCAGGATCGCCGGGGCCTGCGCCGACGAGATAAACGTGGCCCGGGGCGGCGGGCATCCCGACCGCAGATCCTTCGACTCTCTTTGTTCGTTGCTGCGAACTCCGGTTGCTCGGGATAGCTGGTGTGGGGTTTGAAGCCAGAGCCATCTGGCGCGTGGGGCAATGTTCCGATGCGCAGAGCTGGCGCTGCGCCAGCTGGTGCAGCAGCAGTTTGCGTTCCTCGCCTCGGGGATGTGTGGCCAGAACCTCGCGGCGCAGCTTGCCGAGTTCATCAAGCCATGGGCCGAGATCAGCGGGCAGTTGCTCATCGATCTCGCGGCGAAGACGCTGCGCGAGCGCAGGG
>JAJZAL010000158.1 GCA_021799405.1 Acidobacteriota bacterium | reverse complement strand
GCAATTTGAGGCTTGTCGGATTATTCGCGGCCTTCTTCTTCCTCGAAGTCGGCATGGAAAGCATGTTTGGCGCGTGGATCACCACTTATCTGCTCCGCGTGACGAGCATCACTTTGATGCTTGCGGCTGCGGCTACTGCCATCTACTGGGCAGGATTTCTGATCTCGCGCGCCATATCCCCGCTGCTCATGCTACGCTTGCGCCCCGGCAGGCTGCTGGCGCTGGCCCTGTTGGCAGCGCTTTCTGGTGCGACTCTCCTTATTACCGCGCGCTCCCCTGCCCTGATCGCCGCCGCGACGCTGCTCCTCGGCGCCGCGCTGGCTCCGGTCTTTCCGGTGGCGCTGGCAGCCTTTTTCGAGCGGGCCCGCCACAGTTCCGACACACGCTTTGTTCTCGCTGTAAGCGGCTTTGGAGCCTCAGTCTTCCCTGGGCTCGTAGGGTGGATTTCGGCACATACCGGAAGCCTGCGCGCCGGTATGGGTTCAGGCCCGGTTACTCTGCTGGCGATGATCGTCATGCTCCCGCTGCTGAGTGTTGGCAGCGGATTGGCCGGCAGCGCCTCGCAACTCGACGGCAGCCGGACCGGGTCCTGAAGTACGCCACGACGATCAAACAATGCAAGGCGCCCCAGACGTGACCTTTCCGTAGGCTCGCCCCAGCCGATGCCTGTGCTGCCGCCCCGCTTTTGGCCGGAGCGGTGGCCATCCCGGGCCAATCTCCCCTAAACCGAAGAATCCCAAAAAAATCGGAGGGGGTATATTGACATAGCGCCAGGTGTGTGCTAAAAATCCAGACACTGCACAATCGATTGAGCTATCTGTCCGGCTCAGCGGCCCTGCTTCCTAATTTGGCCGGCCAGATGGCTGTACGGTCCCCCTAACTTCAGGAGGAATGATCGATGCACACTACCACTCAGGGAAAATTTGCCGCAAGCAATAGACAGGTATGGAGGATTTCCATCCCTGTCACGAGCGCATGGCAGTTGGTAATCCTGCTGCTGGTGGGCCTCTGTGCCCTGCCTGTACATGCGCAGTTTCGTGCCTCTTTAGGGGGCACCGTAACCGATCCGTCGGGCGCCGTTGTCCCTGGTGCAACGGTAACGCTGGTGGATAAAGACACGAACCAAACCAGAACGTCGATATCGGACGACTCCGGTATCTACAACTTCAATGCTCTGCCTCCGGACCACTATAAGCTCACAGCCGAGCGCCAGGGCTTCAAGGTCAAGGAAATTGCCGAGATTGTCCTCATCCCGGATCAGTCGAATCTACTGAATCTGGCCTTAGAAGTGGGCAACGTCCAGGAAACTGTCACCGTCAGCGGATCGGTAGCGCCACTGCTCGATACCGGCACCGCAACGCTGAGCACCACAATCAGCAGCAATGACATTCAGCACCTGCCCTCCTTCAACCGCGACGTTTTCCAACTGGCGCAGCTTGCTCCGGGGGTCTTTGGCGACGGCTCGCAGGCCAGCGGTGGGGGAAGTTATAACCTGCCGGGCAACCAGGGGCCAGGAGGCTCGGGAACTCAGCAGGCCGGCATCTTCCAGACGGAAAACGGACCACAAGTCCAAAGCCTCGGCGGCCAATATGAGTTGAACAGCATTTCCGTCGACGGCATCAGCACGGTAAGCGCTGTGTGGGGCGGCACTTCAGTCATCACGCCCAGTGAAGACTCGATACAAAACGTGAAGGTCATCTCCAACAGCTACGATGCCGAGGTTGGCCGCTTCGGCGGCGCGCAGATCCAGGTGACCTCGAAGAGCGGCACCAACGATCTGCACGGGAGCGTGTTTTTCAAGGCCTCCCGTCCCGGCCTGAATGCCTACCAGCCCTGGAACGGGGTAGGTTCCGCAAAGCCCGGCACACCGGCGGCACGCGGATTGAACAAGAACCAATCGCGCTTCAACAACTACGGAGCCAGCCTGGGCGGGCCGCTCTGGAAGAACAAGCTCTTCGCCTTCTTCAACTTTGAAAGCTCACCGCTCACGGCCCTGGCGACCGGCCAGGGGTGGTATGAGACGCCTCAATTCGACCAGGCTGCGGCCGCTTCGGGAAGCATTGCGGCCAAGTATCTTTCGTATACCGGCGAGGCACCCAAAGTCATCGGCCTGGTTCAGCGCGATTGCGCCTCAATCGGCCTCCTGGAAGGAGTTAACTGCAACACGACCGCCAGCGGGCTCGACGTTGGGTCGCCGATGAAAAATGTCGCGCTCGGCACGCTGGATCCGACTTGGGTTTCCTCAGGCACACCGGGTGTGGGCGGAGGGCTCGATGGCGTACCCGACCTTGCATTATTCACCACCGCCAACCCGACGAACACATCGCAGATCCAATACAACGGACGCGTTGATGCCGACATCACCGGGAAGGACCACCTGGCCTTTGCAATCTATTGGGTGCCGGTTAGCAGCACGTTCTACAACGGCCCAGTACGGCCAGCCAACTTCTGGCACCACTCGCAGGTGAACGACGCTTTCTCGTTGATCTGGAACCATACCTTTTCACCAACTTTGCTCAACGAGGCGCGCGCCAACGCCGCCGGCTGGCGCTGGAATGAGGTTGCGACCAACCCGCAGGAGCCTTTCGGTTTGCCGCAAGACAGCATCGACGATATCGGCAGCGCAAAGTCGTTTCAATACTTCGGCGCGCCGGGACCGAGCAACTTCAATCAGTGGACGTATGACTACAACGACGTCCTCACCAAGATCATTGGCCGGCACACAATCAAGACCGGTGGAAATCTCACCCGTCTTTACTACCTGAATAATCCTGTCTATGCGGCGCGTCCGTCGTTCAATTTCCGCAACCTGTGGGACTTCGCAAACGACGCTCCCTACAGGGAGACCGGGCAGTTCGATTCCAAGACGGGCGTTCCTTTCGCCAACCGCCAGGACAACCGCGTTGACATCTGGGGCTTTTTTGTCCAGGACGACTTCAAAGCCCTTCCTAATCTGACCATCAATGCCGGCTTGCGCTGGTCCTACTTCGGCTCATTCTCGTCGAAGCAGAACACCTTGGGCGTGGTGAGATTCGGCACAGGCTCGAATGTGATGAACGGGTTGAATATCCGTGTTGGCGGGAACCTCTACGCCCCGCAGAAGACCAACTTCGGGCCGCAGATTGGCTTTGCATGGCAACCCAAACACTATGACAGCAGCCTGCTCATTCGCGGTGGCTTCGGAATCAACTACACCCAGAACGAGATCGCAATCACGGCAAATGGCATCGGCAACCCGCCAACAGCCGTGCAGAAGAACTTCTGCTGCTCGTCCGGTAACCCGCCAGTGAAAGTGGCGGGCATTCAATACGGAACGGCAACGAACATCAACTCGCTTTTCGGATACCCGCCGAACCCGGAAACCATTACTCAATTCGGCACCAATAATTTGCCGCTGCCCGGATCCAATCCAGTCTATGTCACGGCATTTCCAAGCGCTCCGAAGACCATCGTCAACTATCACTATTCGCTCGGCACGGAGTATCAAATGCCATATGACTGGGTAGCGACGCTGGGCTATCAGGGAAGCCTGACGCGGCATCTGCTGATCCAATCGAACTTCAACGTGATCGCTTCGGCTTTCAACGTCCCCCTCAACCCGATCGTCAACTTCCTCGACTACTATGCCAACACTGGAACCGGCAATTACAACGCCATGATTGCAACCTTGAGACACCCCTTCGCACATCAATTCAATCTGGAAGCGCAATTCACATGGGCGAAAGCGATGGATCAAAACTCCGGTCCTTATTTCATGGACCCTTATCCCTACTACTCACAGGCAGCCTCCGGGCCCTCCGACTACAACGTGACCACTGCGTTCAAGCTCTTCGGACTGTGGCAACCAATCTTTTTCCGTGGGGCAAATGCGTGGATTGAGAAACTGGCAGGCGGCTGGTCGTTGAGTGGCATTCTCAACGTACACACCGGATTCCCGTTCAACCCGTATTACAACACCGTGACCACCGGGGGCCTGTTCTACAACGGCAGCGGTTACGGTTCGCTTCGTCCCACCGCCTATTTGGGTGGCGCGGGCAAGGATACCAGCAACGGCACATTTATGAATCCCACCAATCCAAACTACAAAGGGAACGGCACAACCTATTTCGCTCCGCCTACCTATGAAAACGGACCTGCATTCCCAGCCACAACTCCGCTGATACCGCCCGGTATTCATCGCAATAGCCTTATCGGCCCCGGCTATACCGATTTGGACGCCTCGTTGACCAAGGGATTCGGGCTCCCGAGTATGCCGGTGCTCGGCGAAAATGCGATGTTTGAGATCCGCGCGGACGCTTACAACCTCTTTAACAAGCTGAACATCAACGGCCAGAGCATTGACAACCGCCTGGCTGACGTGAATCCCAATGGCACATTCAAAAATGTAAACAGCGACTTTGGCGTGGCCGGAAGCGCGCTGGGCAGCAGAACCGTGCAACTGCAGGCGCGGTTCTCCTTCTGAACCTCTTAGCGGTTACCCGCTTCTCCACCGCTGCGGGATGCTGAATACAGCATCCCGCAGCGAACACTTTCATCGCGCCCGCAACCAGAAGAAAATCAATCAGCGACATTGGCTGTCAGGGATGCAACATGCGCAGTGGACTTGCGCACAATAAGCTTTGGATAAACCGTAATGGATGCCGGATGCGGGAGGGACATATCATCCCGGATAAGCCCCAGAAGCGTGCTGGCCGCCGTCTGCCCCATGTCCCGAAGTGGCTGACGAATCGTTGTAAGCGGCGGATTGTTGAGACTGGCCGCGGGCACGTCGTCGAACCCGATCACCGACACATCCTTAGGCACGCGTAACGAGGCTTCGCGCAGCGCCTGGATCGCTCCCATCGCGGTCACATCGTTGAATGCGAAGATCGCCGTGAATGGCCGCCCTGTCTGCAAGAGTTGCCGGGCAGCCTCAAAGCCCGGGGCCGGGCCTGGCGCCTGGCCCTGCAACTGCGCCACGAGCTGTGGATCAATCACAATGTCCAGCGCCTTGGCCTCGTCAACAATCGCGCGCCAGCGCCGGTCCGTATCGGAACTGAAGGTCTGCCCCTTGATAAAGGCGATCTGCTTATGTCCCAGCGTCTTCAGATGAGACAGGGCAAGATGAGCGGCCTGGCCATGATCGAGTTCGATATTAATGACTCCCTGGCGATGCTTGTGCCCCGAGACTGAAACCACGGGAACAGGAAGGTCCTCATTCATTAGCGTGTCGACAGCGATGATGCCTTCCACCGCGCGGGCCAGCATCATGCGCGGATAGCCCTTCAGCAGATCGGGACGGTGGCGATGGCTGACGACAAAGTAAAAATAGCCGTCCTTCAGCAATTCCTCTTCGACGCCGCCGAGCACGGCCGTTGAGTAGCCTTCGCTGATCTCCGGCACAATCACGCCGACCGTATACGTCCGCTTCTGCCGCAGGCTTCTTGCCACGGTATTGGCGGTGTAGCCGTGCAGCGCCGCGGCATGAAGCACCCGCTGCTGGGTTTCCCGGGCAATACGATATTTGTCCCCTTCTCCGTTCACGATCCGGGAGACCGTGGATTGGGAGAGTTTGACGATTGCGGAGAGCTCTTTCAGCGTGGCCTGCTTAAACGATTGTTTAGGCATCGATCCGTCCTCAGAGATCATCCGCCCCGATGTTCGCGGGCAGACGGGCAAGGGCCTCGCTCCAGACTCAGCAAGCAACGCCGAAGTCGCGCTGCGGAAAGCGCGTGCCGTCAGGATACCACCGCGCTCCTGTACTTTTATGAACGCCCTTTCCCTCCTGCTCTACCCACGCATCGGCGCTTTCTCATTTGCTTGATGGAATCCCGCCAGCCTCATCGCGCGCGCGCATTCCGCGTTGCGCATAAACGTATTCCACACGAGTCCGCTGCGAAGATTCTCCGCCATCAACACCGTGATTCCCTGATCGATACCCAACACATCGGAATCGTACCAACCGGCGGCTGGGTGAAAGGCATCGACGAATCCGTAGCGGCCCCATGCGCGCTTACCCCACCGGGCCCGCATGGCGCGCAGCACTGAGACACAGTCGACAGGCAGAAACGCCAGCGAGCCCCCTGCCGCACAGGGAACCACCGTGCCATCCAATGGGCCTTGAGGCGGCGGCCCTCCCCATGCCGTATATCCCTTCACGTAATCCGACGCCGACACGCCCCAATAATCCTCGTTGTACCACTGCGGATAGGAAAGGCAGAACGCCTTGTGCGCCCTGGTCGCAATGACGGAGTTTTCAAAGTAGTTGGTGTAGGCGTCGCGCTTGTCGCGGAAGTCGAACCACGCCTGCGAATACTGGTGCGTAAACAGAGGGTCGTTACCGCTGATGTAGCTATATCCGGCATAATGAATCACCGGACGCGTAAAGTTGTTCCAGTAAGAGGGCGCCACCGCGTGCGTGGGTGAGCCGATGGCAAGCAGATAGATCATCATCAGCTCACAGTAGTGGCTCCAGCGCCCATTCAGAAAACCCGACTCCGGAAGCCAGCCCATCGAAAACGTCTTCCCTCCGTTCAGCATCCAGGGCCAGTCCACGCGCTCATAAATCTGCCGCGCCAGCGACTTGATGCGGGCATCGTCAAAATATGCGCGCGCCATCAGGATGCCGCACAGCAGCAGTGAAGTGTCGATGGACGAGAGTTCACAATTCGACCAGCGCTTACCCGTTTCGATATCCGTAAAGTGGTAGAAGAATCCATGCACTTCAGGCATCTTGTTCAGGTGAAAATCGAGCGTGGCGCGCACCCGCTCGACCACCTGCGCATGCGGCAGGTAGCCGCGGTGATCTGCGATGCACAGAGCGGTCAGGCCAAAGCCGGTGGCGGCAATGCTGGCCATGCGCCGCGGATCGCGCGCCCCGCCCAGATCATTGCGCGCGCGGTCCAGCACCTGACCGGTTGCGGAGCTTCCCTGCTCCCAGAAGAACAGGCACGCACGCCGCTCCAATTCTTCCAGAAACGCTTCGTCGCCCCTGGCAGGCATCCACGCAAGCGCGGATGCCAGGTTATGTGGTAGAAGTTCGTACCCCGCGGATGCCACCATGGCCGCAAGCACTCGGCGCCTGCTGATCATTCCTCCATCTCCATCCCGCCCCGCTGCAATGCAGGGACCTCGATAATTGCCAGCCCGTTGACTGGCAAGTTAAGCTGCAAGACTCCATCCACGAGCTTCATGTGTTCAGGCGCGGAGAGAGCCGATGCTCGATTCATAGCTCGAACCTGGGCCTGAGTCGGATAGCGTGGACTCCCCATGGCGCGGTATGCGGGCATGGGATTGCCATGCATCTCATCCACACGTTCCACCATCACAGCTTCTCCGGAGGCGACACCCTTGAAGGTCAGCCGCATGGTGTGCGCTCTTCCCTGCATCGCTTTGTCCGCATCGCCAAGGTTCCACGCCGCCACGATTAATGTTCCATCCTTGTTTTGCGTCACCAGCAGGTTGGCCGCCGGATTCGCCAGCCGCTTATCACCAAGTTTGTGCAGCAGGGAGAAAGCATAAAAGCTGGGCTTTCTGATTCCGCCCGCGGCGATCAACCCAAAGCCTCCGTAGAATGGCGTTTTCACAACGCCCTGCTCTTCAAAAACATCCGAGAAGGTCCAGTAGGACATCATCTCCGTCATGCCGTCGCAGCGGTTGATGGTGTCCGCCAGCCATGGTCCCATGTACGCCGAGTCGGTAATCTTAGGCTCATTCATGTAGGAGGCATTGAACTCGCTCCAGATCAACGGCATGCGCGGGCGCTGCGAGTGGATGATTTCCTCATGCGCCTTCTTTACTGCCGCGGACACCATCTGGCGCGGGCCAATTTCCCGGTGATCGTGAAAGACATCTTCCACGGAATCATTGCCATAAGCATGGGTCGAAACAAAATCGAGCGGCACATTCTGTTTGACAGCGTGGGCAATCATATCTCCCACCCACGCGGCCTGCGCCGTTGCGGGCCCACCAACGCGGATACGCGGGCTCACCGATTTCAGCGCGCGCGCGGTGTGGTCATAGAGTTCGAAATAGGTTTGCTGCGCAGGACGTCCAGTCCAAAAGCCGATGTTCGGCTCATTCCATACCTCGAAGTACCACTGCGCAACCTCGCCGATCCCATAGCGCGCAACCAGATGCCGCGCAAAGGCCGCAATGAGCGCGTCCCACTTCGCGTAGTCCTTGGGCGGAGCGACGATGGGCTTATACCAGAAGGCCTGATAGTCCAGCCTCGCCGCCAGAGCCTTCGGCATAAAGCTGATCTCCACGAACGGCCGCACATCATGATCCAGAAGGCCGTCATAAATCTGATCTATGTAAGACCAGTTGTAGACAGGATTACCGTGCGCGTCCTCGCTGTACACCCCGTTCTCATCGTCGAGAATTGCATGGAAGCGAACATAACGAAATGCAGTGATCTTCTTCACGGCCTGCATGTCGCCTTGGTAGCTTGCGCGCAGCGCAAGATTGGCTCGCCCGGAGCCGAACATCTGTTCCCAGAAATGCGGGAACGGTGTGACAGCGGCATGCGCATCAATAACTGCTGATTCCAGAACCGGTTCCGAGACCGCGCTCGTTGCCTGCTGGGCATAGGCCGGCACAACGAAAACTGCGAAGATGATTCCCAACGCCAAAGCCATGCGTAGACAAGACATTGGCCACCTCCTCCCACCACATCATCGCGCTGCGGGCTTTTCCGATCGATTGTTCCCCGCGCGCCAAATCGCGCAACTGCCATGGGACGGGCGCGGAGTGTTTCGGAATCGCCGGCGCACTCCAAGCGCAGAGTCAGTATTCGTGGCTTCGATTCCAACCCGGCAGAACGATGGCCTGAAGATCAGAGCGAAAAAATGCAGAGACAGCGACAGGAATACGCCGGCCATCCTCCTGAAGAAACCGATAACCACGGCTGCTCAATCGATTGTGCTTCCCTATTTATTTAACACTGCTCATGGTCCATGTCAAGACTCTTGCCGCTCGCCTTTTTAGTCCGGCGAATTGAATTTCACTCGCCCTGCGGGCCGAATCCTACTTCCCGACGTGATCCGCGTTCGGGAGCATATGGTCTCGTGCCGATAGCCAGAACGGCAGATAAAGCAGAAGAAACAGGACCAGCGCTACCGCTTCAGAACTCAGGATGTACCAGGGCCACGGTCCCAGAAAATTGAGCAGCGACGCGCTCTCAGGCTTGGCGCGGAGATACATATAGTTTGTCTTGAAGATCGCGTCAAAGACGCCATCGCAGGCGGCAAGAATATTTACGGCCAGCATCGCTCTGCCTACCGATCCCGGACGCGGCCGTGCCAGCCCTGACCATGCCAGATAAAGAGTCGCCGTCACTGCCAGTCCGTGAGCCGCAAAAAACTGCACCGTCCCAATGGAAGGAAACGGCTCCCAAAGGTCGGGCGTGAGTAGCGCCATTGAACTCCCGGCCAGCGCGCCATAGTATGCCAAATCGAAGACGGCTTGACTGAGGGTGAAGAGCGTAATGGCAATGAGAAACAGCGTGACATCGCAGAGTTCCAGCGGAAGCTGATCGGGAAACCTAAGCTGGCCGTGGATTGCCAGATAACCGTACCATGCGGCCCAATCCAACAAGAGCAGAACTCCCAGGCTGGTGCGCAACCATTTGCGTCCGGGTAAACGCCGCCGCTGCGCAGCCGCAAGCGCAGCAGCCAGCAGAACCACCAAACTCAGGATGAGCAGGTGGACAGGCCCGAACCTGTGGAAGTTAGCTGACATGATTTCCCTGAAGTGCCACAATAACGCATCGGAGCACCCTGCGGAGCGGGCATTTACGAATCTTGTGGCTCTTGCTCCTTGGATGGCGGTACAATGAGCGCGACTTCCCAAGCTGGAGCCGCGCACGCCGTCTCCCGGCGTCCGCTCTTCTGGGCGAGGGCGTTGATTGCGGTCTTCCCCGCACGTTTTGCACCACGTCATGGAGACAGAGAGGTTGGCTTAATGATGAAGCTGAATGGTACCCGCAGAGAGTTTCTCGGCGCCATGGGAATGGCTGCCGGCGCCTATGTGACACAGCCTGCGCTGCTTTCTGCCAGGCCCGCCCCGGCCAGCCCTGTCGCCATCGGGATGTGCCCCGAATATAACCGGCAGGTAACGGACGTGCTCGCCACCATGTTTGACCAGTTGGGCGGATTGCAACGTCTAGTGCAGGGCAAGACGGTCGCCATCAAGTTGAACATGACCGGGCCTGCCAACGACCGCCTGAACTCCATGCCGACGGAGATGACGCAGTGGGTTCACCCACAGGTGATTGGATCGCTGGTTTCGCTGCTGGGCAAGGCAGGAGCGCGGCGCATCCGCCTGCTGGAAAGCGCGCCCGTGGGAACCCGATCGCTCCAGTACTTCATGCAATCGGCCGGCTGGCAGCCCAAGGACTTTGAGAGCGCTGCCAAGGGAGTAGAGTTTGAAAACACCAACTTCCTGGGCAGTGGCAAGACCTATGCCCGGTTTATGGTGCCGGGCGGCGGACTCATGTATACAGGCTACGACCTGAATCACTCCTACCGGGATACGGACGTCTTCGTCTCGCTGGCCAAGCTCAAGGAACACCGCACCGCAGGCGTAACGCTGTCCATGAAGAATTGCTTCGGCATTACGCCGTGCACCATCTACAGCGACCAGGCGCCTGTGGATGAGCCGAGCATTGTTCCGGTTGGTTACCGCGCTCCGATGCACTCCGGCTCCCGCGTGCCGCCCAAAAGCGCGCCACCGCCCGTATATCCTGCCCAGGAATCAAAGGACGCCGGCTTCCGCGTGCCGCGGATTACCGCTGACCTGGTGGCGGCACGGCCCGTACACCTGGCCGTCATCGACGGCATCTACACCATGACCGGCGGTGAACTGCCGAATCAGAATCCCCGCTGGATCCATAAGCCGGTGCATCCCGGCATGCTGATCGCCGGCCTGAACTGCGTCTCTACGGATGCGGTTGCCGTTTCCGCAATGGGCTTCGATCCCATGGCCGATCGCGGCACGCCTCCCTTCGAAACCTGCGACAGCACGCTGCGGCTGGCCGAGCATCTCGGCGTGGGCACGCGCGACCTGAGCCGCATTGAGGTTCTGGGCACGCCGATCTCCAAGGCGCGTTTCCGCTTCCCGCCGCTATCGCAACTGGTTTCCTGATTTTGCCGGGATCTCTGCCCTTGCCGCTTGGCTCTCTTGCCGCAGCCAACACTCATGCCTTGGAGCAGGGGCAAAGCCCCGGCGCCGCGCCACGGATCGGCGGTTCGCCATCGGGCGCACAGGCACAGAATACCTGTTTGCCTTTCACCCGCAAGGAGTTCTGACCCTCAATCCCTAGCTCTTCTTCGAGGTAACGGCGGAGAAGTCCGACACCACCTGCGCTACCCGATTCCCGCCGCAGTACGGACAGGTCACACCGCCCTTCTCGATTTCCGCCATATGAAGAGTCTTCGTGAACTCCTTGTTGCAGTCCTGGCAGAGAAAAACGTAGCTCGACATGGCCGTTCTCCAGCCACTTATAGTAGCGCGATTGGCGGTTTTCGGAAACCCATTCCCCGCGCTATCATGGACGCAAATGCCATTCCCTATCAAAATCTGTGCCATTTGTTCTGAAGAGTTTGAGTTGCGTCCTGATAAGCCCGGCTTTGCCAATCGTTGCCCCAAGTGCAGTGAGCCCGAGGAGGCGGAGGACTCTCCTGAAGATCACGTCGACGTCGTGCAACGCAAGGCTGAGCAGGAGATGAATGCCGCCCGCCGCCGGGCCATCCGCGACCTCCTTTACCGCAAGGATCGCTGACCGCTGCGCACGCCTATGGCGGTTGCGCCCGGTCAAAGCAGGCAAATGGCAGTGCTCTGCATGGGCAGACTCGCTGGGATTCCCTAAAAGTGAAACTGGTAGCGCAGGCTTCCCAGAAACATCCGCGGGTCGTTGTAGTGGAAGCCGCCAACCGTAATCGAGTTATCGATCAAGACACGGTGATTGGTCACATTAAGAGCGGTCGCCGAAAGCTTCCATCGCTCACCAAAAGAATGGCCTGTAGAAACATCGAAGGTAGTGTGCGCCGGCAAATAGGGGCCCTGGTACGGGCCCACGCCGGAGCCGGCCAGGCCGTTGGCAAACCCCGAACCATAGTAAACATCGCTGGAGAACCAGATATGGGAGGGTAAATTCGCCGTAAAGCCCGTGTTCAGCGTATCGCGCTGGTCGTGATCCAGCGGAACGTAATTGGGTCCCAGGTTGCATTGGGGGTCGTTGGGATTGGAGCAGACAAAGCCGCCGATCACGTTGCCGCGCTGGAAGGCGATCTGGTTGGAATAAGCAAGGTGAAACTGGCCAAAGCGAGAAAGCTGGGGTGACCGGAGGGTCATCTCCCAAGCCTCGATCAGTGCTCCGTTGATGGCGATGGGAAAGAAGAGATTGGACTCGCCCACGTTGGAATGGTCCAGGTAGTTGTTGGCGCGGGTTTC
>JAJZAL010000157.1 GCA_021799405.1 Acidobacteriota bacterium | reverse complement strand
TGGCGATCTGGCCGAAGCCCGTATCGACGGCGGTGACGTGAGCAGCGCCGTGCTGCAGCAGGCAGTCGGTGAATCCCCCGGTTGAAGCGCCGACGTCAAGGCAGGCCCTGCCCGTGACCGCAATACCCCAATGTTCGAGCGCAGCAGCCAGCTTGAGGCCGCCGCGACTTACAAAAGGCATATCCTCGCCCAGAATCCGGATCGGAGAATCCTCGGAAACCGCCGTGCCCGGTTTGTCCACCTTCTGCTCCCGAACCAGAACCCGGCCGGCAAGAATGAGGGCGCGCGCGCGTTCACGGCTCGAAACGAGACCCCGGTCGGCCAGCAGCAGATCCAGCCGCTTTCTTGGAACACTCGCCGCCATCTCCCTGCACTCCTCAGACATGAATGTATATGGCGATACCTTTGCAAGCGAGCCATTGTCCGGCACCGAAAAAACTTCTCCACGCCAGTAGGAAGCAATGCGCCTCAGAGCCGGAGAGAAAGGTCGCCGCAATGATAAAAGGGGCAATCCGCTCCGGAATGCCCCTTTTCACCGTGTCGTAGTTGAATATCCCTCAGGATTGCTACGGAATTGCCTGGCAGACCTGGAGGGCGCTCAGTGTGCCTGAGGCCGAAGGCGGCCCCGGCAAATTGCAGGGCTGGCCATAACCAGGCAGGCGGCTGGTGAAGTTGCTGTTGCCGCTCACCCCGTTCTGGGTGGTCGTGCGCACATCCACAACATTTCCCTGCACCAGAATCGAGGTATCCACAAGGTCCGTGAGGGTCGTAAGGATGGTCAAATAGGGCGTGTCCGGCGAAGCCACATAGACTTTGCCGAAGAGCGAGTTCTGCGTGGAGACCACCGTGCGCGGATGACCGATCACGGCCAGCGTCTTTTCCACCGAATGGCTGGACACATCCACGATGCTCACAGTGCCATCCGATTGATTCGCTGTGTAGGCCCGGCTGCCGTCATAGAGTACTGTGACGGCGGCAGGATTCCTGCCCACCGGAACGGTATAGGTGGTTCCAAAGGTGGCGCTGTCGTTGCCGTAGATATCGAGGCTGACGTCAATGATGCTGATCGTCCCGCCGTCGTAATCAGCGACGACAAGCTGTTGCGTGGCCGCATTGTACTCGGCATAGACTGGACCGGCGATGCTGCGCATGCCATTGGTCCCGTTAGGAGGTGTGATGCCCGTATTGGCAACCGCGGTGGTCGAAAGCGGCAGGGTCGGATGGCAGTGAATCAGTTGGCCGCTCTGACTTACGAATGGAGTACAGGCGTCCAGCGTGTTGTTCTGGCTGTTGATCACCGTGATCGTGTCATCGCCCCGGTTCATCACGAAAAGCCGTTTCTGATCGGGTGTTTGTATGGCATAGACAGGGCACTTGCCAACTGGAATGGGCGGATCAGTCGAGTAGTTCGCGAGTTCGATGGGAGTGGCAACACCATTCTCAGTAACGGTCGTGGGTGAGACATTGCAGGCCACACCCGTTGGGTCGACGAAATTCTGGCTGATGGCGTACTCGCGCTGGCCTTGGAGATTGGGGCTGCCAGTAATGAATACCGGCGTGGCAGGCACTGGCACGGCCAGCTTGAAGGTTGCCGGACTCCCCGAAAAGACATCTGCTACGTTCCCATTCAGATCGGTGGCCCACAGCCCCGAGGATGGCGCCAGCAGGTTGATGGGCTGCGCCGTGGAAGGAAGCGTCGTGTACAGTACGTTGTTTTCCTGCAAAGATGTCGTAATTGGGAAGTTGCTCATGGTGCCGTCACTGTTGACGGTGTAGCCGATGGAGCCAAGCGTATCCATGACAAACGATTTAGGACCGGGGCCGATGGGAGCCATGGCCATCACCGTATCGCCGGAATAGTCGATGATGGTGGCGATCCCGGGCGTTGTCGGCGACGGAGACGAGACTGTCACAGCATACGAAGGTGGCTGGGGAGGCGGCCCACTCGGGGTGATAGGTGTCACCACGGGCCGGTAGTTATTGCCGCAACCGGCGATGAGGGCGGCAACCGCAAGGGCCGCACCCGCCTGTGCAAACCGCGCGCGCGCGTGGCCTGAGATCATGAAAAAAAGCCTCATTCAGAATCTTTCCTGCTTACTTCGTGATTGTAAATCAGGCAACTGGGGTATATCTGCCGTTGCAAACGCTTGATGCCCGGGACAAAAAAGGACATGGAGCACCCTCGGACAATTCCGAAGTCTCCTCTTGCCGTACCTGCTCGAACTTGCATTTCTGACCTGTGAAGCTGCAGTTCTATTTTAGACGCGCTTGAGCGGCCCTGGAGAGTCGGATGAACCGCGAAGGTTACGATGAAGCATGGCGCGCATGAAGCTGATTTGGCAATCGAAACTGGTTCTGCTTGCCGTTTTGCCCTTTGCGGCTGCCGACGTGATCCTTGAGACCCACTGGTGGGCAGTGAATTACGCCGCGGTGGCGGTCTGGACGACAGGACTGAGCGTGCTCCTCGGACTCGTGACGTGGAAGCTGCGCGCGGCGACGCCAGCGGCGGCGGCCACCGGAGCCGCGATCACGGCCAGCCTCATGTTTTCCACCGTCTCGCTCCCCTACGAACCCTGGCAGAGTGCGCTTGTCCCCGTACTGGCGGTTTCCCTGCTGGCCTTCGCCGCCACCAGGCTGGGCCGGCAGCAGAAGGAGAGGATGGGCATTGCTGAGAACCGGTTCGGGCGCTCGTCCTCCCAGGTAGCGGCCAACCTGGGCGTTGCGGCCCTTGTTTCCAACGGAGCCATGCGATCCTGGGCGATTAACTCAAGCTGGTTCGCGCACGGCTCCCTGGCGCCGGAGTCCTTCTTCGCCGTTGGGCTGGCGGCGATGGCGGAGGCCGCGGCCGATACGGTTTCGTCGGAGATCGGTCAGGCCTTCGGCGGCCGGCCGCGCCTGGTCACGACGCTGCGCGCCGTCGATCCCGGCAGGGATGGCGCCGTCACTCTGGCCGGCACGTTCAGCGGCATGCTTGCGGCCGGAATCGTTGCTGGCGTGGGAACCCTGGCGCTGCGCGGCGGCCACGCCATGTTTAGCGTCAGCTGCGCCGGCGGTGTCTTCGGCCTCTTCTTCGACAGCCTGCTGGGAGCGACCCTGGAAGAGCGCGGCTGGCTCAACAACGACGCGGTAAATTTTCTCTCCACCGCGAGCGCGGCACTCTTTGCCATGGGCGCGCTGGCCATCCTGCACTAAAGAGCAGCAATCCGCCAGAAGAATCTCCCCCTTGCGGCACCGAAAAAGGCCGCCTTAATGCAGATGCAGCCGCCACGCGGTGTAGCTGAGCATCTCATGCAGAATGGGATCAGCTTCGTCTTTTCCGCCCGCAACAGAAATCCTGGGACGCGGCGAGGTAAGCACATCCAGGCCATCGGCGACGCAGATGGCATGAATGCGGAACAGGTGCGTGCCATCGCTCACGACGACCAGGCGATGCAACCCGTTGGCGCGGGCAATGACGGCCAGACGGCGAACCGAATCCTCCGTGTCGCGGCTGTGCGTCTCGGCGATGATCGCCCGCTCAGGAACTCCCATGCCCATCAGGTACTCACGGCCAACCTCGCCCTCCGAGTACTGATCGCCGCCCGGGCCGCCCAGCGTGATGATGAGCGGAGCGGTGCCGCGGTCGTAAAGGTCCAGAGCGTGATCCAGGCGGGCGCGGTAAACCGGCGACGGCCGTCCATCGTACTCGGCCGCCCCAAAGACGGCGATCGCGTCGGACGGAGCGGCCTGGTCCTGGCCTGCGTATCGCTCAATCTGCGCGTAGACCCAGTGGAACCAGAGACCAGACCCAGCGGCAAAAGCAAGAAGCAGCAAGAGCGCCAGACCCAGAATCCGCTTGCATCGTCCCGGATTGGCCCCACACTCCATGTGCTCTATCTTACGCTTGATGTTAGCGTTGCAGCGCCATGACGATTTCGTGCGTGGGAATGGCGCCCTCGCGCAGAACTTCCCAGCGGCCGGGGCCGAGCGAGAGATCCACAATCGTCGTCGGCAGGGTGCGCGCGGTCGGGCCGCCATCGACGATCAGCGGAATGCGGTCGCCGATCTGGTCGCGGACGCAGGAGGCATGCGTGCACTCCGAGGCGCCCTGGAGATTCGCCGAAGTGGCAGTGATCGGCAAACCAAAACACTCGACCACAGCGCGGGGAATGACGGCATCAGGCACGCGCAAGGCAACATTGCCGGTGTTGGCTGTCGAACGCAGCGGCAGCTTGGTGCCGGCACGAACGATGATGGTGAGCGGGCCGGGCCAGAATCGTTCGACCAGCTTGTCGAAGAGCACGTCCGTATCGTGCGCCAACTCGTAAGCCTGAGAAACGGAGGCGATAAGGAGCGACAATGGCTTGTGCTTCAGTCGCTTCTTGATCTGGTAGATCCGCTCGACGGCATGGAGGTTTACCGGGTCGACGGCGAGGCCATAAAAGGTGTCGGTCGGCAGCGCGACTACATTCCCTTTGCGCAGGCACGACACGATATAGTCGATCCGCTCCGGCTGTGGTTCATCAGGATGGACACGCAAGATCTCCGCGGACAAGAAGTTCTACCTCAGTTCCCGAAATACCCGCAGCGGCGGGCTGCAAAAACGGAAGCTAACACAACCCGCCGTGGCGGGCAAGTTCGGATGTGTGGCGTGCCTGATCGCCGATGGCCAAAAAAGCTTAGAATCGGCTCAGCACTTCAAAGGTTTCCGACTGATGCCTGTTCGTATTGTACAGAGTAAGCAGAATGCGCGGTTGAAGGAGTTACGGCGGGCGCTGGCTCGTCCCGGCCGCGAAGGGCACGGCATGGCCGGCATTGAGGGTCCGAAGCTGCTCGAAGAAGCGCTGCACGCCGGATTGCGTATCGAATGTGTCTTTGCGGCGCAGAGCGCAGAGCGCCAGCTGGAACCTTTGCCCCTGCCACGCGAGACGCAGGTTCTGCTTATGCCCAAGGCGCTGCTGGATAGCGCCTTGACCACGGAGGCGCCCCAGTCCATCGCGGCGCTGGTGGAACCACCCGACTGGACCTGGGCGCACCTGCTGGACAGCCCCCGCAAGGGCGTTCCGCTGATCGTCGTGCTGGCCGGTCTTCAGGACCCCGGTAATCTGGGCACCATCCTGCGCTCCGCCGAGGCCTTCGGCGCCAGCGGCGTCGTTGCATTGCCCGGGAGTGTGAGCGCATGGAACCCAAAGTCGGTGCGCGCTTCCGCAGGAAGCATCTTCCGGGTTCCGTTCCTCTCCGTGAGCGTGCTGGATTGCATCACGAACCTCCGCGAGGCCGGCGTAAAAATCTGGACCACCACCGTCCACGAGGCCGAACCCGCCGACCTGCTGGACCTGACGCTGCCGGTCGCGCTCATCTTTGGCAATGAAGGCAGCGGCGTGCCCGCGGAAATCGCCGAACACGCCGACGGCGCCGTGACGATTCCCTGCCCCGGCGCGGTGGAAAGCCTGAATGCCGCTGTCGCCGCCAGCATCCTGCTCTATGAAGCAGCGCGGCAGCGAGGCATTGGCGGCATGACCCATCTGGATTTGCGCGGGGGCAAGCGATGAGCCTGTTTGACAGCCAGCCGGATGCGGCAATGCTCTCGCCCAAAAGCCCGCTGCACCCGCCGCCGGGAGCGCCGCTGGCCGAGCGCATGCGGCCGCGCACCCTGGAAGAGCTGAGCGGGCAGGAGCACCTGGTCGGTCCCGGCAAGCCGCTGCGTGTGCAGATCGAGCGCGACGACGCCAGCTCAATGATCTTCTGGGGTCCACCTGGAGTCGGCAAGACGACGCTGGCCAAGATCATCGCCGAAACGACGCACGCCAGCTTCATCGAGTTCTCGGCAGTCTTGAGCGGCATCAAGGAGATCAAGCAGGTCATGGCCACGGCGGCCAAGGCGGCCGAACTGCACTCGCGCACCATCCTCTTCGTTGATGAGATTCACCGCTTCAACAAGGCGCAGCAGGATGCCTTCCTGCCTTACGTGGAGCGGGGCACCATCCGCCTGATCGGCGCGACCACCGAGAATCCTTCATTCGAAATTATTTCGGCGCTGCTCTCGCGCTGCCGCGTCTATGTGCTGAAGCCGCTCAGCGACGAGCAGATCGCCAACCTGCTCAAGCGCGCTCTGGCCGACCGCGCGCGCGGGCTGGGCGCGCTGGAGCTGACCGCCGACGACGATGCGCTCGAGCTGATCGCCGGCTATTCGAGCGGCGACTGCCGCAACGCCTACAACACGCTGGAAGTGGCAGCGCAACTGGCCGCGGAAAATGGCCGGCACATCACCAAAGCAATCGCCGCCGAAGCCGTGCAGAAGCGCGTGCTGATGTACGACAAGCAGGGCGAGGAGCATTACAACCTGATCTCGGCGCTGCACAAGAGCGTGCGCAACAGCGATCCCGACGCGGCGCTCTACTGGCTGGGACGGATGTTCGCGGCAGGCGAAGATCCGCTGTATCTGGCGCGCCGCATCGTGCGCATGGCCATCGAGGACATCGGCCTGGCCGCGCCTGAAGCGCTGAATCTGTGCCTTTCGGCCCGGGATGCGATGGATTTTCTCGGCTCGCCGGAAGGCGACCTGGCGCTGGCCGAGGCGGTGGTATATCTATGCCTCGCGCCTAAGTCGAATGCCGTGTACATCGCCTACGGCGCGGTGCGGGAGGAGATCGAGCATACGCGCCAGGAACCGGTGCCGCTGCACCTGCGCAATGCGCCCACGCGGCTGATGAAGGAGCTGGACTACGGCAAAGGCTATCGCTATGCGCACGACGAGGAAGGAAAAGTAGCCGACATGGATTGCCTGCCGGAGTCGCTCAAAGGCCGCAGCTACTACCAGCCCACCCAGGAAGGCCGCGAAAAGCTGCTGGCGCAAAGGATGGAAGAAATCCGCCGCATCAGAGCAGCTAAGCGCGGCGGATCATGATGACAGATTTTATAGAAAGAGATGTCAAGTAAGAACTCTTTTCCCTTTCCGCAAGGATGGGATTTCTGACATCCCCCTTTGTATAGATTTCGCCCTTTGGATTCGAATCCCGGCTCCGCCCGATTCATAAACTCCCGGTCATCAGGTGCGACGCCCGCCGAGCTAGCGCGACAAATTTTTCAATGCCGTTGGCGGCTTGCGGTTTCAATCAACCCGGGGTAACATTCGATGTCGTATTGGGAAGGAGACGCGCCATGAGAATAGGCACGGCACTCATCGTCAGCTTCGGCTTGACGCTCAGCGTTTCGGTCGCCCAAGCCGCAACAAATCAACCAAAGTCGGACATTGTGGTGGAACCGTCAGCTGCTCTACCGGACCCTACACAGGAAGCCAGCCAGGATATGTTCCTCCATTTTGACGGAGCGGGCATACCGTACTTATACCTGGAACAACAGCAGGGGGAACGCTTGATCATCGTTGACGTCAGCGACCCTGCGCGCTTGAAAGTTGTTGCCTCAGTCGCGACAGGCGTGCACAAGCCTTACGATTTCGCTGGAGCGATTGAAGATATATATCAGCAAATCCTGTTTCGCGATGGTTCCGGAGGCGCTCTTTTGAGCTTGCAGTCTGCCAAGGCTCCTAAGATCATCCATATTCAAAGCAGCCTGGCCGTTCCCATACACCCGCTGGGCCATTCAGGCTACCTGGCAGAGGTGACCGATCCAATGAGTGAGCCGGCCAGTCCCCCCGGGCAGACCTATCAAGTCATGGACGCCCCAACCGCCTCTCAACCACTGGCTTCGTTCACCGATGTGACCCGCATAATCAGACGCCCGGATACAGGAACTGTATTCCTTCTTGGAAAACATGGCCTCATTGTCATCCGTTGCCTCACCTCGGAACAACGCCACGTGGCCGAGGAGGCGGTCCTGCGCCACAACTAACAATCGGGCGAACTGGCGGGTGCCTCACGACTCGGGAGGCGTAGATTCAATAATCCGCGCCGCTGGGTCGGCGAGTGGCCCGCATCTCCGGAACGGTGGCGCCACTTCTGAATCAGGGTGCCCCACTTGAAACCCGGGCCATCCGCCTGTCGGTGCGTGTTGTGTCCGCTCTGCTCCAGAGACGGCAGGAAGGTAAGTTTATAACCACGACCCACGAAGGGAGAGTATTGATATGGCTTCATTGACCAGCATCGCGGAAAAGTTCTTCGACGCTTGCGAGACGGGCAAAGGTTGGGAGAGCTGCAGTACCTATTGCAGCGCGGACGCGACCTTTTCGGCGCAGGCTTCGCCGCTGAGCGAAGTGAAGACCCTCGCGCAATACACCGATTGGATGAAGGGGATAGTGGCCCTGTTCCCTGACGCTCGCTACGAACTGAAGTCATTCGCGACCGACGAGGAGAGGAAGAACGTAGCGGCTTACGCGGTGTTTCACGCAACCCACACCGGGCAGGGGGGGCCGGTACCGCCAACCGGCCGGCGCATGAGCACGGATTACGTCTACGTTATACAGTTCAAGGGCGAGAAGATCGTACACATGACCAAGATATGGAATGCCGAATTAGCGCTGCAGCAGGTGGGCTGGGCCTGATTCCTGACATTCTCCGAAGCGGCAGGTGGCCCGAACCCCCACCTGCTTCCACCGATCGAGGCGCTTGACCTTAGGGGCGACATACGTAGAACTACTGTGTATGATACTTCTACGTATGGACATGAGTAAGGACCTCATCGCTGCTTCCGCCACGCCGCTCGTGCTCGCGATCCTTGCCGAAGGCGACAGTTACGGCTACGCCATCATCAAGCGAGTGGTCCAGTTGTCAGGCGGGCAGCTGCGCTGGACCGACGGCATGCTCTATCCCGTGCTGCACCGGCTTGAGCGCCAGGGTGACGTCGCGGCGAAATGGTCCGTGTCCGAGAACGGCCGCAGGCGCAAGTACTACCGCATCACGAGAGCAGGCCGGGCGCGGCTCGCAGCCCAGCGGCGGCAGTGGCAGGTCGTGGACGGCACCCTGCGGGGGATCTGGATGAAGGCGTGCACGGCATGACGACCTTCGCCGATCTACCGCTGGAGGAACAGATCGCGCAGTGGCGGGAGTACGTGCGCCGCAGACAGGCCCTTCACGGTCCCGACGTGGAGGAGCTCGAAGGACATCTGCGCGACCAGCTTGCGGCGCTCATCGAGGCCGGCCTGGCAGCGGATGAAGCTTTCCTGGTCGCGGTCAAGCGCATGGGCAGCCTGGATACGCTGTCACGCGAGTTTGCGCGCGCGCACTCCGAGCGGCTGTGGAAGCAGTTGGTGCTTGCCCCTGACAGTGCCGATGAGCCGGCGAACACCGCAGGCGCCGAGACGCTCGTCGTCCTGATCCTTGCCGTCGCGGCGGCGCTTGCCATCAAGGCTCCGGCGCTCTTCGGTCTGCGCATCGACAACCCGTTTTACGCCCGGAACGCCAGCCTGTTTGTCATGCCGCTGCTTGCGCTCTACTTCTTGTGGAAGCGCGGGTCGGGCCTCCTATGCGGCCTCTGGCTTGCGCTGCCCTTCGTGGCCGGCGCTGTTTTCGCCAACGCCTTCCCCTTCCGCAAGAGTAGTGACACTCAGGTGCTGACCGCTCTGCACTTGCCAATCGCCTTATGGCTCGCCGTGGGCTTCGCATACCTCCGAAGCCGCTGGTTCGCCAACGATGGGCGCATGAACTTCGTGCGGTTCTCGGGCGAGCTGGTCATCTACTACGTGCTCATCGGGCTCGGCGGGGGCGTCCTTACCGGCTTTACGCTCATGATGTTCAGGGCCATCGACATGAACGCTCAATGGTTGGCCCGGGGTTGGCTCATCCCCTGCGGGGCCATGGCGGCCGTCATCATCGGAGCCTGGCTCGTGGAGGCGAAGCAAAGTGTCATCGAGAACATGGCGCCGGTGCTCACCAGGCTGTTCACGCCGCTCTTCACGGTTCTGCTGCTGGTCTTTCTGGCCACCATGGCGTGGACAGGCAGGCCCATCAACGTGCAGCGCGAGGTACTTATTGGCTTCGACCTGCTGCTGGTGCTGGTCGTTGGGCTGGTGCTCTATGCCGCCTCCGCGCGCGAACCGCAGGCGCAGCCCGACCTCTTCGATGGCCTGCAACTGCTGCTCGTGGTCAGCGCCCTCGTGGTCGATGGGATTGCGCTCGCGGCCATCGCAGCCCGCATCTCCGAGTTGGGCTTCACTCCCAACAGGGTGGCGGCTCTTGGCGAGAATCTCATTCTTCTGGTGAACCTGGTGTGGTCGGCGTGGCTCTATGCAGGCTTCCTGCGCCACCGGAGCTCGTTTGCAGCCTTGGAGCGATGGCAAATCGGCTACCTGCCCGTGTACTCCGTATGGGCGGCGGTGGTGGTTGTCATCTTCCCGCCCCTGTTCGGCTACCGTTGATGCCCCGCCGGACGTGCCTCAGCCTTCTTGTCCAATATCGTAGAGAATCTGCGCATCTCCGCATACACATTTGCGTCACCAGGGATTAAGCCCTTCGGCAGCCATGTGGCCCGGATCTCGAAAGCCAATTCGACCAGAGAACGAGAGTCTCCAGGTTTCGTCCGCCGCGGCGGAAGACCTGGGAGGGAACAGGCCTCAACTGATCAAAATCCCAGTTCCCTGATCCCTGTTCTCACTGATTCGCAACCGATGAGAACACTCGGGAGCGCCCGACATCCCACAGAGCAGGCTGCCGCGCTGGTACGGCACTTCGTACAAAGGCACGCAGCCGCGCTGTCGCGACTGTATGGAGCCCGCCTATATACTGGGCTGGCCGCTATCAGCAGGCTTCGATCTGCATGGTTGCGGCAGAGCGGCCGGTGAGGAAGACCGACCACCCTCCGGCGCCAGGAGAAGCGCAGTGGGATTGAAGAGACGGGATCTGTTGAAGACGATGGGGGCCGTTGCGGCCTCGTCCGCATTTGGTACGCGCCCGGCTCAGGCAGACCGCGCCGCGAATGGTGAGCAGCGTCCTGCCCGCAGGCCCAACATCCTGGTCTTTCTCACCGACGATCATGGGCAATGGCTGCAGCAGGCCTACGGCAACTCCGAAGTGCATACGCCGAACATGAGCCGCATCGCCCGCAACGGCGTGCTGATGCGGAATGCCTTTACCACCTGCCCGGTCTGTTCTCCGGCGCGCGCCAGCTTTTTCACCGGGCGCATGCCGTCACAGCACGGCATCCACGACTGGCTCGAGGAGAAGACGCAAGCCTACGCTTATCCGTGGCTTCAGGGCCAGACGCTGATCTCCGAGCCGCTCAAAAAGGCGGGCTATCACACTGGCCTGGTAGGCAAATGGCATTGCGGCGAAGGCCGCTTCCCGCACCCGGGATTCGATTCGTGGTTCAGCTACTGGACGGCGCAATATCCTCATCTCGGCTTACAGAACTTCTCTGACAACGGCAAACACATCCAGGAAAACGGATTTCAGTCGCCATTTTTCACGGAGCGCGCCATCGAATTTCTGCACGCGCACTATAACGACAAGGCTACCGCGGAGAAGCCTTTCTTCCTGTTTGTCGGCTATGTCGATACGCATTCGCCACACATCGACATGCCGGACGACCTGGTGGCCGAGTACAAAGACGCGACCTTCCGCGATATTCCTCGCGAGAAGTTTTACAAGGTCCACGGCACGGCGCTCATCCCCGTTTCGCCCGACCCGCAGATAGAACGTCACAAGCAGACGGAGTACTACGCGGCCGCGTCCTCCATTGATCGCGAGGTGGGCAAGGTGCTGGATGCGCTGGAAGCAATGGGCAAGCTCGAGGACACGCTGGTGGTGTACACCGGCGACCACGGGCTCAACGCCGGCCAGCACGGCATCTGGGAGAAGGGCAACGCCACCGTGCCGCAGAACTTCTTTGACGAGTCCATCCGCGTTTCCTGCGCGATCTCCTGGCCGGCCGGCGGCCTTGCCAGCAACCTGGAGTGCGATCTGCCGGTAAATCACTGCGACCTGTTTGCCACGCTGCTCGACGTGGCGCAGGCCACACCCGACGCAGAGCTGGCCCGCAGCATCAACTCACCCGGCCGCTCGTACCTGGAGCAGTTGCGCGGCAAGGCTCCGGAGGCGTGGAGAGACGGCATGATCCTCGAATACGGAAATGCCCGCATGATCCGCAAGAACGGCTACAAGCTGATCCTGCGCTATCCCTTCGAGGACATCCGCTTCCCGAATGAGTTGTACGACCTGAAGGCGGATCCGCGCGAAACGACAAACCTCTACGAAGAAACGCAATACACCCAGCTGATCCAGGGGTTGAGCGCCGAAATCGACGCGTTCTTCGCCAAGTACACCGTGCCCGGACATAGCGGACTGGACCTTGAGCATCAGCCGATGGCAACACCTGCCAGCCCCTGGCTGCGCGCGGTCAAGATGGCGGCCCACTAATTCGGCGTCGGCTGCTCCTCAATGTGGTTAATCATGAGCACGGCCTCAGGACGCATGGCATCCGCCTGTTTCAGCGCACTACTTTTTAGGAAGTTGCGCCAGCGCATCCATCACGATTCCAGGAGTCAGCACCTGCGGCAGCAATTGC
>JAJZAL010000156.1 GCA_021799405.1 Acidobacteriota bacterium | reverse complement strand
GCGCCGATGCCGAGCGCGGTGAGCGACCAGGGGCCCAGGCTCTTGCGCAGCGCATGCTCGGGCTCCTCGGCGTCCCGGATCAGCTTATCGATCGACTTGCGGGCAAGCAATTGGCTGGGCAGGGCAATGCTCCTCGTCCCGGGTGGCGAATCTTCTGCCAGGGGGCTTTTCTGTCAGGATATAGGCTGCTGCTCAGGGGAAGGGTGATTTTCAGCTATCAGCTTTCAGCCGTCAGCCACTTGCAGCGTGGCGAGGGTTCTCGTCTACGCAAGATGAAACTGAAAGCTGAGAGCTGAAAGCTGTGAGCTGTCTTTACCGCTTGCTCTGGCCGCGGACCATCTTCCTTACTTTGTGCTTTTGGGAGCCGCGCGGGGTCGTCCGCTTGGCCTTGGGGGCTGCTTTTTTGCGCGCTGTGCGCTTCAGCTTCTTCCGTTCCAGCTTATCGGCGATCTTGGTGGTGTTGGCCACGTGTAACCTCATTCACTGCAATCTGTTGTGTGTTCCCCGCGATCCGGGTGATTGTGACCACTATGTTAACAGGGAACGGAGGCCGGACGAAAGCGCCGACCACATCGTCACAACCTCAAGCCGCAAGGAGACCGGTGCCCAATCTGTTTCCAGCGTATAATGAAGCAATACGACAATTTGGCCAGACTGCTCGGCTCCGGCAATCCATCCGCTTCAGACGAGTTCCGTACCTCACGCAACAATCACCATGCTGAACGGGGTATCTGATGCGTTCCAACCAAATTCACCGTGCTCTCGCGCACGGAATCAACCGCTTTGAAGTTTGCCAGCTTGTTTCCAAAGGCGTAAAGGCTACCCACAAAACCGGCTCCCGGTTTGAGGATTCCATCAATGATGTGCTGGAGTATCTGGGCAACCACGATACGGAGCAGAAGGGTCTTCACGCCGCGGTTCCGGAGGTGAGCGGCAAGGGACTCAAGGTGGCCGCCTAGCGCCGCGCCGAAATTTCACCACACACAAGCAAGGGACGGCAGTTTCGCCGTCCCTCGCTGCTTGAATCCGAACCGGTTGTCTGTGGCTGACGCTCAGACAACCTGCACGTTCTCTGCCTGCCAGCCCTTGGGGCCCTTGGTCACGTTGAACTGGACCTTCTGGCCTTCCTGCAGCGAACGGAAACCGTTCGACTGGATGGCGGTGTGATGAACGAAGACGTCCTCGCCGTTTTCACGGCTCAAAAATCCAAAACCCTTGGCATCGTTAAACCACTTGACTGTGCCTTGTTCCATTGAAGTGTTGCTCCTTAGAAGGATAGAAATTTACCGCTGAACGCAATGTGGAAGTGTTTGCGAGTAAGCGGGTAAGCGGAACAGGCATGTACTTCTTAATCGAATTCTACGATTGCCTCCAGTATAACACGGATTTGACGGTCCCCTTGATTCTCGGGTGGTGTCCTGAGAGCGCGCAGCGCAATGTTAGGACACTACCGGATTCTCCGTTGCAAGGGGGCAAGAGTCAGCCTGTTTAGGAAGGTTCGCTGCAAGGTCGCACGGCGAGCGGAAGAGTTGTCTTTGGAAGAGGCGCGCGGCGCTGCGCCCTGAGCGGATTTTGATCTCAGCCGATTTTGAATGGGTGGGATGCGCTGTTGATTGGGCCGTTGACCGAGTCAAGCAGAGTGGAGACAAGGGCGAGGGGCAGGCCGACGACGTTGAAGTAGCATCCCTCGATGCGGGGGATCCAGCGCGCAGCGCGACCCTGAATGCCGTAGGCTCCAGCTTTATCCATGGGCTCGCCGGAGGCGACATAGTCGGCGATCTCGCGCTCAGCGAGCGTGAAGAAGCGGACGGCTGTGACTTCGGCGGCGACTTCAGTGCCTTGGGCGGTGGCCAGGGCGACGCCGGTGAGGACGAGGTGGCTGCGGCCGGAGAGCAGCCGCAACATGCGCATGGCGTCGGCGGCGTCCTCGGGCTTACCCAGGATGTGATTGTCTACCGCGACCGTGGTGTCGGCGCCGAGAACGGCGAGATGTCCGGCATCTTCGGTCGGCGGATCGGCCGCGCTCATCTCGCGGTAGACGGTCTGAGCCTTTTCGCGGGCCAGGCGGACGACGTAGGTGATCGGGTCTTCGCCGGGGAACGGATCTTCAGGAATATGCGCGGGACGAACCTGAAACGTGTAGCCGGCCTGGGTGAGGAGTTCGCGGCGGCGGGGTGAGGCGGAAGCTAAGACCAGCATATTGGAATTATGGCAGGGGATGATGGCACCCCGCTGCATCTGCCGCGGTTTGCCGTGGCGAAGCGAAGGGCCTGCCGCGGCAGGCGGCCCGTACGATGGTTTCCGGCTGATGACCCGGAGAATGCAACAAAAAATGGGGCCCCCGAAAACTGGCGATTAGACTGACAGGAGGGCTTGCGGGTAGATCTAGACGCGGGCCGGATAAGGTAATTCATGCACTTCCATTTTCCTTTGACTGCGGCAGCCGCGCTTTGGACCCTGACCTTTGCGGCGCTGCTGGTGCTTCTGGTGGTGTTGCTGGGACGCGATCGCGCGCGACGATTTCCGTGGTTCACGGCCAGCATTGTTCTAACGGCCTTACGCCTGTTGACGAGCCGGCTGCTCTTCGGGCGGATGGCGCCGATTACGCTCAGCGCAATCGCGGTCATGCTGATTGATGTGACGGCGGTTGTGAGTGTGCTGGTGGTGGTCGAGATGGCGCGGCAGGGCTTTGACAGCGCGTCCCGGCGAGCCTGGAATGTGAGTGCGGTTGTGATGGTGGCCGTGAGCCTGGGTATCGTGATTGCGTGGGGGCCATGGCCTGCGTGGAAGACGATCAGTGAAGTTTCGGTGCTGGGTGCGCTGCGATTCATGCAGTTGGTAGCGCAAAAAGGCAACTTGTTGGCCGATCTGCTGGTTTTTGAACTTGGGATCATGATGGCGCTTTTCGGGCGCCGCTATAAGGCAGGCTGGCGCAGCCATACGCAGCGATTGGTGATCGGGCTTTCAGTGGCGGCGCTCTCGCAAATCGCAGTCGAGGTGCTGTGGCGTGAGATTACAATGCATGCCCGGCCGCGCAACCTCACGGACTACCAGCACATCATGGGATTGCAGGAGAAACTCTTTAGCGCGAACAGCACGGTGTATCTGGCTGTGCTGGTATGGTGGATCGCCTGCCTGTGGAAGGATGAGCCGGGAGCGCCAGCCAACGGAGAAACCATAGCGGAATTGCCGCCTGCCGCCGCAGGCCCTTCCGCACCGGCTCAGGGCAACTGACCGCTGTTCGCTGATTCTTCTCCGCTAAATGTGGCAGTTTGCCTGACCACGTTTTTCCAGGTAGCGCTGATGGTATTCCTCGGCGCGCCAGAAGGCCTGCGCGGGCTCAACCTGGGTGACGATGCGCTTGGGTTTGTAGCGGCCTTCGGCGGTAAGCGCGTTGATCTTCGCGCGAGCCTGCGCCTCTTGTTGCGGCGTGTGAAAGTAGATGACGGAGCGGTACTGCGTGCCCCAGTCCGGCCCCTGGCGGTTGAGGGTGGTGGGATCATGCAGCGCAAAGAACGCGTCGAGCAGTTGGTCGTAGCTCACCTGGGCGGGATCGAAATCGAGTTCAACGACTTCGGCATGGCCCGTCTCGTCGGTGCAGACGTCCCGGTAGCTGGGGTTGTCGAGGGTTCCACCCTCGTAGCCTACGGCCGTAGAGAGAACGCCGGGAATGGCCGCGAAAGCGGCTTCCACGCCCCAGAAACAACCGGCTCCAAATGTAGCTTTTTCTCGGCTCATGAAAGTACAGATGCCGGCAAGGCCGATTTGGTGACAGCTTTCTCCGCATGCGGCCGGCTCAAGTTTCCATGCTGCTGCCGGCAGTGCAGTTGGACGTCGGATTCAGGCGATCTCAGGCTGCGGTCGCGGGCGCTGGCCGGTGTCGTGAATTGCTGTGGGCCGGAAGAGCCTGGAGGCGAAAAAGGTTCTCTCCCAAGGGAATCAAGTCCAGGAAGATGGGCGTCTGCCGCAGCGGCTGCTTGCTGAAGTACTTCGACTCAAGCCATGCGCAGAGCCTGCGATCGCGAATCTTACCCGCATTCCTCCAGAAATCGGGTGCGAGCCCGCACTCAATCTGCAAGTGGTCCAACTGCAATTCGATTGTGACGAGAGTTCTAGGAAAATAGCGCCGGACGTTATCAACGCCCACATTCAGCCCAATCACGCTGCGGCCCTTGCTTTGTGCTTTCACCACCATAGGCACCTGCTCTTCGGCTCAGGACAGGCCTTTACGGAGAAGCAGGGGATTGGGAGAACCACGAGCGCATGCAGGACCCAAGGGCGTGAACCCGAATTGCGGACCGCCAACACGAAAGTCTTGCCTGGAAAGGTGCTCCCCAGCCCCGTTTACCCCAGACTGGAACCTATCTGGCCGATTCGATCTTTGTGCATGGATCGTGCGATGTGATGCTGATCGTGCAATGCGATACAGATCGGGCGATGCTATGCTTTTGTTGCTTTGGATGTGAACAGATCAGGCGGAGTTGCTCCGCGTTCCACGGGACCCGGGGCAAAATGCGACGTGCCGGAGCGCTGGCCCGCGATCGACTTCGGGAGAGCGGCAAGGTCCGACCGCCGTCATGGCCTTTTGCGCCGATTCGGGGGCCGGTCCGGGCGGGGCTTGCCATGCTTTGCGGGATTTGGCTTGCCACGGGAGCCGAAGGGCCTGCCGCCGGTTCTGGCATTGCTGCGCGCGGCCGGCGCAGGCTTTTCGCCGAATGCCGGTGCAGCACTCCCGGGTCTGGCCGGCCGTTGGCCCGATGGCCTCTTCCAGTCTTTCTCTGATCCTTCGCGCGCCGGACCTTTGCGCTCTGGTCCTTTGCGTCCAGTCTGCTCCGGCCGCTCTTGCCATTGCCTCTCAGGCCGCTGTCCGAAGCCTCTGCCCGGCCCTTTGCCGGCACTTCTATCCTGCGTCTTGCCAAACCGGCTCTGGCGCTCCTCCTGCGACTTGAAAGCGGGGCGCTGGCCGTAACGGCCGAAGGTTCGGCGCGGCGGTTCTCCGAAACGGGGTTCCTCGCGCTGACGGCTCGGGCCGGCTTGCGGTGTGGGGCGCTGGCCGCGCAACGGCTCGCGTTGTTCCCTGCCACCGCTGAAGCGCTGTTCACGCGGCTTCCACTCGGTTTTCCCGCGCGGACCGGTCTTTGGCCGCGGCGGCCTGCCACCGCGTTGCGGCGGTCTGGCTGTCAGTTCCTCTGCCCGGCGGCCAGCTTCTTTCGGCAGCATATTGGTGGATTTGGGGCGGCGTGGCTTGAGCTTGCCTTCGGCGGTGAGGCGCAGCGCTTCAACTTCCTCAGCGGCCAATTCGCGGAACTTGCCCGGTTCCACATCCAGCATCAGCGGGCCGTAGCCTACGCGGCGAATCTTCTCGACAAAGTGCCCAATGGTAGAGAACATCTTGCGCAGCTCGCGGTTACGACCTTCAATGAGCACAACCTCATACCACGGGTTGTCGCCCTGCCGGATTTGGCGGATGCGGGCGGGCGCAGTGCGGACCCTGTGCGAACCCGACGCTCCACGCTCGATGGAGACGCCGCCGCGCAGGCGCTCAAGCTCTTCCTCGGTGGGCTGGCCGGCGATTTTGACGATGTATGTCTTTTCCACGCCCGAGGCGGCGCGCGTGAGGCGATTGGCCAACTCTCCGTCGTTGGTCATCAGCAGCAGGCCTTCACTTTGAAAGTCGAGGCGGCCGACGGGGTAGAGGCGTTCGCGCATTTTGGCGAAGAACTGCGTGACGGTTGGCCGGCCTTCAGGGTCGCTGACGGTGGTGACGTAGCCTTTGGGTTTGTTCAGGACGAAGTAGCGATGATGCTCGGCGCCGCTGAGCAGCTTGCCATCGACACGGATGTGGTCGCGGACGGGATCGGCCTTGGTGCCCAGCGTGGTCACGACCTGGCCGTTGACCATGACGCGGCCGGCGACGATCATCTCCTCCGCGTGGCGGCGGCTGGCGATGCCGGCCTGAGAGAGGACCTTCTGCAGGCGTTCGAGCTTGCGAGGCTGACCATGTTCGGCAGCTTCCGCTTCTTCTTCCGGCTCAGCTTCATCCCCAGATTCAGACAGGACCTGGTCAGAAAGCGAGAATTGGGCCTCTCCGTCTGACATATCTCCGATGGGATCCTCAAACTCGGGCGCGGATGGGGACGGCTCGGCGGCGGGTGTGGCGCCCGGCTCGTCTGGGGCTGGAGTGCCGTTGCCGGGCTGATCGGTGTCGTGGGGCATAAAAGTAGCCTTCAATTCTGCCTAATCGGCGGTTGGAGGCGCAGCCGGTTCGGCCTCGGGTGTTTTGGATTCGGTCTCCGCATCAGGAGTGGGCTCACTGGCTGATGCAACATCGGTTTCGGAGGCGGCTTCACCTTGGGAGGCTTCCTGCGGCTCTTCGCTGGCTGACTCGTCCAGCTCAGGCGCGGCATCGGGCCCGGTTGCGCTCTCCGCCGCTTCTTCCGTGGCCGGCCCGGCCTCCTCCAGTTCGATGGCGGCCATCTTCTCGAACTCTTCCATCGAGGGCAGCTCTGAGACGTCTTTGAGTCCGAAGCGGAGCAGAAACTCGCGGGTGGTCTTGTAGAGGATGGGGCGGCCAATGACCTGCTTGCGCCCGGCGGTGGCGATGAGCTTGCGCGCCAGCAGCGAGCCGAAGACGCCGGAAGAGTCCACGCCGCGAATCTCGTTGACCTCAGGCGCGGTGATGGGCTGCTTGTACGCGATGACGGCCAGCGTTTCAAGTGCGGGCAGAGAAAGCTTGAGCGGCGGCTTGAGGCTCTTGACGAAGAGCCGGACGGCGTCATGGCACTCCGGCTTGGTGGCCATGCGGTAGCCGCCGGCGATCTCGCGGATTTCGACGCCGCGGCCATCCGTAGCGCAGTCGGCGGTCAACTCGTCGAGCAGGCCGCGGAGGATGACGCGAACCTCGCGGTCGCGCTCGCGTGCCTTGCGCTTGGCCTCTTCCACGGGCGAGATTTCGGCGGGCTGGCCGGATTCCGCAGCCGTTTCCACTGCCGTCTCTGGGGCCGCGGCCGGTTCGGAATTGGAGTCCGGGACGGCGGCTGTTTCCGCTTCCGCACCTTCTGCGAGCGGACTTTCGTCCTCAACGACGGCTTCGCCCGGCTCGGACGGAGCCGGTTCAGTGGCGGCCTCTTCTTCGGGCTCCAGGCTTATGAGGTCGCCGGCGAGAAGAGGCGCGGATGCGGCTTCAGGGGACTGTGCCGCGGCCTGGGCGGCGGCGGCTTCCTGCTCCGCCTTCCACTGCAAGGCCTCTTCGGCGAACAGGGTGGCGAGTTGGGCCAGCGTGATCGGCTCCTCGGCGGCGTAGATAACGGCTTCCAGCTTTGCTTTCAGGCTCATTCGGCAATCGGTGCTTTGAGATTCGGTACTCTCAGTATGGTACCGGAAAAGGGCCGCAGCGGCGGCGGCTCATTGTGAGCTTTGGGGTTGCTCAGGCAAAGCAGTGGAAGAGGCAGTAGAGGAGGCCGGAGAGCAGGGCCGCTGCCGGCAGCGTAAAGACCCAGCCCGCCGCGATGTTGCGGATGGTGGAGAGGTGAAGGCCGCTGCCGTTGGCGGCCATGGTTCCGGCTACGCCCGAGCTGAGGATATGGGTGGTGCTGACCGGCAGGCCGAAGTTGTCGGCGAGGAAGATGGTGCCCATGGCGACCAGGCCGGCGCTGGCGCCCTGCGCGTAAGACAGATGCTCTTTGCCGATCTTTTCGCCGACGGTGACCACGACGCGCTTCCAACCCACCATGGTGCCCAGACCCAGGGCAAGAGCCACGGCAACTTTCACCCAGTCGGGGATGAACTTGATTGACCTGTCCACCTTGCCCCGGTAGCTATCCAGGGCGGCGACCTCTGCGGCGGTGAAAACCGGGGACTTCTTCTTTTCAATGAGCTGCAGGGCTTCGCCGGCAACGTACATGTCATTGCGGAGGCGGGTCTGGTCCTGTGCGGGAACCGCTTGGAAGGAATTGTAGGGAGCTACTTCACGGTTAATGTTGCTGACAAGATCACGAAGCGCGGGAAGAGTCGCCGGCCGCATCTTGCGAGTGCGGATGTAGGCCATAACCTCGGTGCGGGGATCCGCCACGGGCGCGGCGGGGCCAGCGTGCTCTTCAAGGATGTGGCCGACCTGCCGGGAAACGGTGATGAAGTCGCGCACTTCAAAAGGGCTTATCCCATGATTCAGCGCATAAGCCGTGGGGACGGTGCCGATCAGGATGAGCATGATGAGGCCCATGCCCTTCTGGCCGTCGTTGGACCCGTGGAAGAAACTGACTCCCGTGCAGGTGATCACCATCAGGGCGCGGATGGGAAATGGCGGTGGGTCCTGGTTTTTGGGCGCTTCATAGAGGGATGGATACTGAACGAGCCGCTTCGAGATCAGGATCAGTACGCCGGCTAGCACAAAACCCAGAACCGGCGAGACGAGGAGTACCTCCAGAACCTTGATCGCCTGCGTCCAATCGACGCCGGAAGTGACGGTGTGCGGATTCAACAGCTGATTGGCCAGACCCACACCCATGATCGATCCGACCATGGTGTGCGAACTCGACGCCGGCAGGCCAAACCACCACGTGCCAAGGTTCCACAGAATCGCGGCGATGAGCAGCGCGAAGACGAGCGAGTAGCCGTCGCCTGAACTCACTTTCAGAATCAGTTCCACGGGGAGCAGGGCGACGATGGCGTAAGCCACGGTGCCGGAGGAGACGAGCACGCCGGCCAGGTTGCAGAGGCCGGACCAGACGACGGCCAGGCGGGGCTCCAGCGAGTGGGTATAGATGACCGTCGCCACGGCGTTGGCGGTGTCGTGAAAGCCATTCACAAATTCGAAGCCGAGAGCGATGAGCAGAGCCAGCGTCAGCAGCAGGTACGGCCAGACGCTGGTGATCGTCACGTTGTCGAGGTCCCTGGTGACCTGGAAGCCAATGTAGGTAAGGCCGGCGAGCACCGCCAAGACGAAGATAACCATGCCTGCCCGGCTGTGCGACTTCTTCATCTTCTCGTCGAGAAGGGAAGTGCTCTTGGGCAGTGACTCGGTGATCGTCGCCAGGCCAGCCATTTAGATCGCTCCTGATCGGCTGGATTCCGCAGGGCTGTACACGAAGGCACGCCGCTCAGATGAAGGTGCGGAGTCGTATGGGAATAGAAAATGGAATGAATTGCGGATGAAGCAGGAATAGCCGTTAAAGAGGGCGTCCATAAAACCCCAACAACCGTATTATTTCACGGTTGTCTACCCGGCAAGGCGGAGGGAGTTCCCGGGCAACGTTTGATTCTACACCAGATAGCCGGGCGGGATGAAAAAGAGTGGCTCGCGGTGGTGGAAAACGGGGTACGGAAACGTCAGGAATCCGCCAGTTGTTGAAGGACGTCGCGATTCTCCTCCCGACACATGTTCCATGGCATCAAGTTGTTCTTTCAAAAGGAGATCGCCTGAATCCTTCCCGCAGAGATCTTCGAAAAGACGGCCATGAGGGCCTTTTTCCGGTCTCGGGAGGTTCTTTGCCAGCGTTTTTCCTGCCTGGCAGGGAATTTCCAGACACCTGCAAGCTTGTGCAAGCTGCCTTACCGCCAGTCGTCGCGGGCGTTGGTCATGCCTTCGTTCATGATGGCGTCAAAGCCGGTGTGCTTCTTGATGAAGATTTCGCTGAAGGCGCGGTCCTGGCGCAGCAGGATGGCCTGCAGGCGAACCAGCTCCAGCAGAGCCAGGAACATGGCGATCAGTGCGCGCTCCGAGTGGGTGTGGCTCAGAAGGCGGCGCAGCGCGATAGGCTTGTCTTCAAGGGCGAGGCGGCGGCCAAGGAACTGAATCATCTGGCCTACGGTCACCGTATCCTCTTCGACATTGATGACGGGGCGGCGGCGCGCGCGTTCGAGGATGTCGCGGAAGATGCGGACCAGGTCGGTGGTGTCGGCGGCGATTTCCGGCTCGGCGCTGGCGTCCTCACGAAACTCGCGCATGCCGGGATTGGTCCAGGTGGCCGATTCGAGCATCTGCTTCTGCTGCAGCATCTGGGCGGCGTTCTTGAAACGCTCATGTTCGAGAAGGCGTTCGACCAGCTCGCGGCGCGGGTCTTCGGCGGTCTCGTCGGGGCCGGAGGGAGTGCGCGGCAACAGCATCTTGCTCTTGATGTGGATGAGCAGCGAGGCGGTGTAGATGAACTCGCCGGCCACGTCCACGTCACTGGTCTTGAGCTGGTCGACATAGGCCAGAAACTGTGCCGTGATCTTGGCGATGGGGATGTCGTAGATGTCGATATCCTGCTTGCGGATCAGGTCGAGCAGGAGGTCGAGAGGGCCGTCGTAGACTTGACTTACGGTGACCGAAAACGGCGACTCGTCGGGATCCTCTTCCTTCTTCCTGGGCTTGGGGGCTGGCTTGGCTGGAGGAACGGGCTGAGGAGTGAGCACCAGCACGGGACCGGCGGGCTGCGCGTCAGTGACCGGCGTTGCCTCGGCAGCAGCCTCGGGCTCGGAAGCGTCGTTCTTCTGATTGGAAAGTTCTTCGGTCAACGTCGTCTCGGTTTCGAATGTTTCCAGGCCGGCGGTCATTGTGCGACCGCGGCGGGTGACAACTGCATGGCGGCGCGCACCTCGCTCATGGTCTGCTCCGCGCGGGCGCCGGCGCGCATCGAGCCCTCTTTCAGGATCTGCACCACCTGCGTTTCAGTAAAGTTCGCCCGCCGCTCCTGAATGGGAGCAAGTACTCTCATGATGCTGTCGGCGGCCCAGCTTTTGCACTCGATGCAGCCGATGCTGGCCGAGCGGCAACCTTCATACACTTTAGCCATTGTCTCAGGCGTGGAAAAGACTTTATGCAGATCGCCCACCGGACACTTGTCCGGTTCGCCCGGGTCGGTGCGGCGGATGCGCGCCGGGTCGGTGACCATCGTCTTGAGCTTCTGGCGGACGACCGGCTCGGGATCGGTCATCAGGATGGTGTTGCCGTAGCTCTTGGACATCTTGCGGCCATCGGTGCCGGGGAGCTTGGGCGCGGGCGTGAGCAGAACCCTGGGCTCCGGGAGCACGTCGTGCTCGCCGCCCTGGTAGAACTGATTGAAGCGCCGCGCAATCTCGCGGGTGAGCTCGACGTGCGCCTGCTGATCCTGGCCGACGGGCACGAACTGCGGCTGGTAGAGCAGGATGTCAGAGGCCATCAGCACCGGATAGCCCAGGAAACCGAAGGTGGTCAGGTCCTTGTTGGTGAGGTTCTCCTGCATCTCCTTGTAACTGGGGACGCGCTCAAGCCAGCCGAGCGGCGTGATCATGCCCAGGAGCAGAGGCAACTCGAAGTGCTGCGTTACCTGGCTCTGCACGAAGATGGTGCAGCGCGCCGGGTCGAGGCCCGCGGCGAGAAAGTCCAGCGCCACTTCGAGTGTGTTGGGCGCTACCTGCGAGGTGTCGGCGTAGTCGGTGGTCAGCGCGTGCAGATCGGCGATGAAAAAGTAGCACTCGTAGCTCGCCTGGAGCTTGACCCAGTTGGCCAGGGCGCCCATGTAGTTGCCCAGGTGGAGCTTGCCGGTGGGTCGCATGCCGCTGAGGACGCGCGGGCGGGATGATGAGGTTGCAGGTTCAGGCATTTGGATTCTTCGACTTCCGGGATAAGGCGGAACAGCGCCGCCTTCTTTCGCGAAATTGCCGCAGAGGCTCATTCTATTGTAGCGGCAGCGGGTCGAAGGGCGCGCTTAGAGGTGCGCGAGCGTGGAGTACACCAGAGCCAGCGACGGACCGAGCAGCAGGCGCAGAATAAAGCCGCCCACGAAGATCATCAGCAGATAGCTTACCCAGATGTTGATGCGGTCGTAGACCACGACTGCGTTATAGGGCAGCATGTTGCGCAGCACGCGGCTGCCGTCGAGCGGCGGAATGGGCAGCAGGTTGAAGAAAAAGAGCGAGAGATTGATGAGGACGGCGAGCGTCGCCAGCAGCACCACGGCCTGCAGGCCCGGAGCCACGCCGGGATTCAGACCTATCACCCCTGCGAAACTCGACAGGACGAGCGTGCGTCCGCCGGGAACCACCACGCGGATGATGGCGAGGACGATGAAGGCGGCAAAGACAAGCACGAGGTTCGAGGCGGGTCCGGCCAGCGTGGTCAGGTTGTCGTCGCGGACGATCTTTTGGAAGTTGCGGGTGATGACGGGCGTGGGCTTGGCCCAACCCACCAGAAAGCCACTGAAAAAAGTGAAGCCGAAGAAGGGGCCAAAGATGATCAGCGCGGGAAAGAGCAGCGTGCCAATGGGGTCCACATGGTACATGGGATTGAGGGTAACCCGGCCTTGCATGCGGGCGGTCTGGTCGCCAAGGCGCGAAGCCATCCAGGCATGGGCGCACTCATGAAAGCTGAGGGAAAAGAGAAGCAGGACGAATTCGAAGACGGCAATAATGAAGCTGCTGGATGACAACGGGACTCTCTCCAAATCCGGGGGCGAAAGCGCACAATTCCACCCCGGCACATGCGCTGAGGCGGGAAGGCTTGAAGAATCAGGGTAGCACGGTGGGTCTGGGCTTCAC
>JAJZAL010000442.1 GCA_021799405.1 Acidobacteriota bacterium | reverse complement strand
AAGCCTCAAAAAACATTGCGCGCATCACGAGCGAATCTACAAACTAATCGCCAGCGGAGATGCCACCGCTGCGAGGCGCGCCATCGCAGAAGATCTGAAATTTGCTGAATCCCTGCTGCGCGCCCAGATCAGCACAGACGAAACGCTAGGGACACCCGCGGACTCATCCGCCAGCCCCTCGATCGCGCCGCTACGGCGGTCAAAGCCCCGCAGACCACCCAAATCATCGCGGCCGGCGAAGACAAGAAAATAGCCTGACGTTTCACAGGCGGCAGGCACTCCGGAATTGCCTCTCCATGCACGGCCAGCTTGAGAGCTTAACAAGAACCTGTTACTGCAAAGGGCAGTCATGACGCGTTTTCATCGGACCGCCGCTTCGCATCGCTGTTTGTTCTGGCCCAAACTCGCCCTTCGGTTCGCCGTGTTGATGCTCGCCTTTATGCCCGCGTCCGCGCAAGCTCACATGCGCCACTTCAACTGCACCCCACAATTTCCCCTGCAGTTGGGGCAAACCAACGGCTGGCTCGGCGCAGACGCTGCTTACTCCATCCCGCGTCGCGACGGACGTGATGTGTGGGTTTTCGGTGACACCCTCCACGGCAAAAAGCGCGTTGTCAATGACAAGGCCCCGCGCATGGTCCGCAATAGTCTTGGCATTTCCACCTGCAAGGGCGGTCAGTGGCACATCCACTATGTCATCCGCAAAAATGCCCAGGGCGAGCCGCGAAGCTTCTTTGCACCCCAGCATCCTCACACCTGGTTCCGGGCCCTGGATGGATTCCTCGCGCGTCATGACCTCTGGGTCACCCTGCTCTGTGTCCAAAATGAGGAAAACGCCAAATCAAATGCGCTTGGCTTTGGATTCTGCGGCGCAGAACCGGCGCGCATTTCCAATCTGGGCCCCGATCCCCAGAAATGGACCATCCGCTACGTTCCGCTGGTCCCCAACGGAACCGACGCCTATCCTTCCGACACCGCGCTCCTGCACGGCAGGTACGCCTATATTTTCGCGCAATGGAATCAAGGCACCCGGCCACTGCTCGCCACGCGCATTCCGCTCTCGGGGCTTTCCGATCCCGCGGCACATCTGCAATACCTGGCCAACTCCGGCCAGTGGAAGACCGGATTTGATCCCGCAAATGCCAAGCCAGTCATGAAGCGTGGCATCTCTGAGCTTTCGATTCGTTACCATCCCCGGCTCAAAAGATGGCTTGCGGTCATGTTCTCGCCCGAGGGATTCTCAAGCAAGATCATCCTCCGCACTGCGCCTTCCTTTCTGGGGCCATGGTCTCCGGGGCAGGTCATCTATAACGTGCCCACCATGCATCCCGGCAACCCTGGCTATAGCAGAAGCACCTTCTGCTACGCCGGCAAGGAACATCCTGAATTCGAGCATGGCGCTCCGGTCTTCACTTACGTCTGCAATACAATGAGCGTTTCCAGCCTCGCAACGAATCTGAACATCTACTTCCCAAAAGTCGTGCGCATGTCCATGCCATCTTTCAAGTATTAAGAACCTCGCAAGTTGCCCTGGCTGGCTATCTTCCGATCCAGCGCAACCTGCCGGCGTCGAGAAGGAACTGTTGCGCCTCGCAGCGCGGAACGTGAGTAGTCTGGTTGAAATGCTTCTCGATCCCGATCTCGGGATCGCTACTTTGTTGCATGCGAATGAGTCACGTGCTCTGTCGCCGTGTAATGCCAGGCTCAGGTTTGCCGGTCACAATTCACATCCGGCCCATCGATCGTCGCACATCCACAATGCTCCTGCCGTACAATCCTCGTTCTTCCCGTTTGGCATATTTCCAGGCGGGCGAACACACGAATCTATCGCCAAAAAGAAATGCGAAGAGTGGAACTGAGAATCGCCACTCTTCGCACCAGAAAGGACTGGATTAGAAGGTCAGCTTTGCACCCAGCAGCATATTGCGCGGAGCACGCGTACTGCTGGACTGACCAAATGTCCCGTCCTGAAGGTTTGTATCAACCCCATTCAAGTTGACGCGATTGAAGAGGTTAAAAGTTTCAAGCATCATTTCAAAGTTCACACCGGCACGTATCGGGACGGTCTTCTTGACCGTAAGATTTACCTCAGCGTAGCCAGGATTTCTGAACTGATTCGGAATCTCATTTCCTTCCTGACCCACCTTAGGCAGCGTGAAGTCCCCGCAAGGCAGCACCCCACCGGGGCACGTCGGGAAAATGCCTTGGCCGACCTCGTAGTCTTTGCGGCTGCGCTTTTGGTGATAGGAGGTAACAGATGGGTAGTCGTTATTATTTCCATCAGCGTTGAAATCTCCCGACCCTGGCGCAAACTGAAGGTGTCCGGCCGCGCGCTCCGCAGCATAGTTGGACGATGTAAGTGTCACTCCATCTGTTGCCGTCTGACTGATTGCAAGTGGAGCGCCCGTGAATACGGTGAACGGTTCACCGCTCTGCAGAACCGTTGTACCGGCAAGCGTCCAGCCACCGAAAACCCTTCGGGCTACACGATTCGAAAGCTGCAATCCCGGAATTTGATAGCTCGCGCCAAGCGAAAAACGAT
>JAJZAL010000155.1 GCA_021799405.1 Acidobacteriota bacterium | reverse complement strand
GTATGACTTCAAGCCCTACGATCGTTACGGGAATGGATTCAACTGGCCGATTGGCTATGAAGATCTGGCGCCTTACTACGACCGGACCGAAGAACTGATCGGAGTATTTGGCTCGAAGGAGGGTCTTGAAAATCTTCCCGACGGCAAATTTCTGCCTCCACCGGCTCCGCGGTGTTATGAGCTGCTGCTGCAGCAGGCGAGCCGCAAGCTGCATATTCCGTGCATCCCGTCTCGACTCGCGGTTCTGACGCGGCCGCTGAATGGCCGGCCGGAATGCCACTACGTTTCGCAATGCGGGCGAGCCTGCCGGATGGGCTCGAATTTTTCCTCTCCCGTGGTTCTGTTGCTGCCGGCGCGCGAGACGGGCAATCTTGAAATTCGGACCGGCGCGATGGCGCGCGAAATTCTGACGGGTCCGGATGGGCGTGCGACGGGCGTTTCGTATATCGATAAGAAAACCCGGAAGGAAGTTCAGGTGCACGGCAAGGTGGTGGTGCTGGCGGCAAGCTCCTGCGAGACGGCCCGCCTGCTGTTGAATTCGCGCAGCAGCCGGTTTCCCGACGGCCTGGCAAATTCGAGCGGGATGGTGGGCAAGTACCTTATGGATACGGTGATGTCGACGGTGAGCGGATTTTTGCCGAAATTGATGGACCTGCCTCCGCACAATTGCGACGGAGTGGGTGGGATGCATCTGTACATGCCGTGGTGGGGATATCAGGAGTCGGTGCGGCGTACGCTGCCTTTTTCGCGCGGCTATCACATTGAGATTTCCGGCAGCCGCCAGGGAATGCCCATGCCGGGAGTATTGAGCGGCACTCAGAAACTTGTGGGCGGAGGCTACGGAGAAAGTCTGAAGGAGAACTGCCGGAAGCTATACGGCTCGTTTGTCACGCTGAGCGGCCGCGGAGAAATGATTCCCAATGAAAACAGCTACTGCGAAGTGGATAACAACGTAGTCGACCAGTGGGGAATTCCGGTGCTGAAGTTTCACTTCCAGTGGGGCGAGCAGGAGCTGCGGATGGCCCGGCACATGCAGGAAACATTCCAGGAGATTATCCATACGGCCGGCGGCGAAGTGGTTCAATCCTACGGAGCCGAGCAGCGCTGGGGAATCTCAGAAGGCGGACAGGGAATTCACGAAGTGGGCGGTGTTCGCATGGGGGACAATCCCAAAGATTCCGTGCTCAACGCGCACTGCCAGGCTTGGGATTGCAAGAACCTGTTTGTGGCTGACGGCGCGCCTTTTGTCGGCCTTGCGAACAAGAATCCCACGTTGACGATTCTGGCGATGGCCTGGCGGACGTCGGATTACATCGCGGACCAGGTGAAGAAGGGGAATGTGTGAGGGATGGGCAGCGCGGGCACGCGGAAATGCGGGATGAACGGATGGCCAAGGGGCGGATTTCATTCTGAGGGCGGGATGGCTATGGCCGTTCCCGAGTCGTGATTCAGGGAGGAGTTATGGAAAAGAAGTCGAGTGGAAGTGGCGTCCGCCTGGAGCGGCGTAACATTCTGAAGCTGATGGCGACGCTTCCGGCGGCGGCCCTGGCGCCGGTAACACCGTTTGCGTCGAGCGTGGCGATGGCCATGCCGCAGGAGGCCGGCGCGCAGAATGATGCCGCGGTATACCAGCCCAAGGTCTTGCATCCGCACGAATTGCGAACGATTCGCATCCTTTCCGACATGATCCTTCCCGCCGATGAGCGCTCCTGCAGCGCCTCGGAGGCCGGCGTGCCGGAGTTCATCGACGGCTGGCTGCACGTCAAACAGGGAAACCTCCTGGACGAGATCCGGGGCGGGCTGACGTGGCTCGACATGGCTTCCAACCGGTCGTTCCAGTTCGACTTTGCGGACTGTTCGATCCAGCGCCAGAAGCAGATTCTCGATCGCATTGCATATCCGGAGAAGGCTGCTCCGGAGGACGCGAGCGCAGTTGTCTTTTTCAACAGCCTTCGCGACCTTGTGGTGAGCGGATTTTTCACCAGCCGGCAGGGGATTCGGGACCTGCCCTATGTCGGCAACCAGCCGCAGCAACAGTGGACCGGTTGCCCGCCACAGGTGCGGGCGAAACTGGGGCTTGTCGACTCATAGAACAGGCTTGCTGCATGCAGCAGTTCCATCAGTACATCCGGATCGGCTTGCGGCGGGGTGCGCCGTCACGGAGGAACTCCTGGTAGTGGTGACGCCATTCGGCTTTGAAAGATCTCACCGCGGAGCGATAGCTCATTTCAGGAGACGGGTCACGGACGGCCCACACAACATCCAGCTGTCGCGAAGAAGCGGGAATGGACAGGCTCTGCCGGCGAACGCTGACCGGCTTCCCGTCCACGGTTGCGCTCTTGACTGTGACGAACCATGGCATGTGGACGATGATGTGCGCGGGCTTGCGCTGGAAGTCGGTCTCGATTCCCATGTGCATGCCGCTGCTGCTGAATGAGCAGTCCATTGCTATGCGGCCGAACTCGGTGGGAGCGTTGGAAACCTTGATGGTATCGCCGGGCTTCGTCCAGTCCGGGGACAGGGCCGAAAGCAGATGCAGATTGTCGCCCTGTTCGCGGACAAGCATATTGCGCAGCAGCGCCACGTAGTCGGCGGAAAACCAGCCGTGCGGCGACAGGTCGTTGCCAAAGTCACGCGTCGTCCAGGGATAGGGACCTACTTCCCATCCGGCATGGGTGGAAGAAGTATGAACAAGCTCAGCGTAAAGATCTTTGACGACCTGCTGCTGTTCTCCAACGATGAGTTCGGTTTCCGTATTCTTGAATCCGATGTAATCGTGCAGGCGCCCGGCATAGGTCATGAGGCCTTCGGCATACTCCTTGCGTACGTGTCGAAGCGTGCCGGTTACCAGAGGATTCTCTGGCGAGACCAGCATTTCAGGGTAGAGAACATTCATGTTGCCCCAGTCCTGCCCGCCCTGGATGTCAATGCCTGGCGGGATGTAGTTGCCATTTGCAGCGCCAATCTTGTCGAGCAATCGGAATAGTACTTCGTGATAGTTGTTGTAGTCCTGCTGAAATTCGTGAATTTCGGCTTCGGTTCCCACGGCTTTGGCGAGAACGATGGCCTCTTTCAAGCCAACGAGAGCCCATAAGTCGTGTCCCGTCACATAGGCTTTCTCGTGGAACTCGTCGTCATGAGGATTTGCCGCAGGGATGATGTGCAGCGGGTCCTTTTCGCGTGCCTGCTCCAGCCAATGGACTGCCCGAAGAACTGCCGGGAACACGTTTTTCGCGTAGGCGCGGTCGTGTGAGAACTGGTAGTAGCGGCCGAATGTCCACAGCGCTTGTCCCCATCCGTCGTACTGTCCGCTCTGCGAGAGGAACAGGCCGTCAGGCTTCTGGAGTGTCATGAAGAATGGCAGGCTCTGTCGAACCAGATTCAGGTTTCCGGTTTCGTCGTAGGCATTCATGATGTGCGAACCGTCCCGCAGCCAGAATGCGTGGTATTGAAGATCGTTGACGGTCTGGATATAGTCGTCGCCAATGTGCTCGCGGGCCATCATGTCGTCGATGAGGTTCGCCTTGAAGGTGTCGGTCACTTCCTTTTCTGGCAAGCTGATCTGAATGCCGCGGTTGAGCCGTTTTAGCCAACGGTCCTCGGTCTGGTTGAGGGCGGTGTCGAAGGCGGCGGATTCCAGTTCCTGCACGTCAGCGGCGTCGCTCGCGGCAATGGGCCGGACGGGCATTTTGAAGACGAGAGTCCGGGAGGCTCCGGGCTGAAGATGGAGTTCATACCGGACCGACAGGACAGGCGCGTCGGGCGAGACGTGCGCCTGCTGCGGCTTGTTATAGCGGGCAGTCTGCGTGAGCCAGAGAGTGGGTTCAGGATCGCTGGAGAACTCGTAAACCACTTTCCCCGACCGGACGGCCAGATTGTGGGTGAAACCATAAACCCAGTGAGGATCAAATTGGACGCCCGGCTGAGAATAATCGCCCGGAGTGGCGGGCGTGACAGGCCGCGAAAATCGATGGGAAGCGAGATTGCAGGGACTGCGCTCGCTCTTTGCACTGTTGTACGGGAACGAAACGGTAAAGTACGAAGTGCGTGTGACGGAGCCTGTGTTCCTGGCAACAACGCGGACGAAGTCGACGGGGTTGCGGCCGGCGTCCTGGCCAGCAAGGGTGTCTGCGAAAGTGGTGACATCATATCGGACGGCGCCGTCGCGATAGGTGTAACGGACGATGGGCAGATAACCTTTCTCAAGAGTGCGGATGCGCTGCCAAGCCGGTTCTGAGGGGTAGCCGATGGAAAACATCAGCTCTCCATAGCCGGTGTAGAGATAACCCGCGGGAGTGATTTCTGTGCCCATCGGCGCATTTTGAACGCCTATCTGATCGACTGAGCAGGCGGGGTAACTGAAGGGCTCTCCGGGGCGGTCGATGCCGGGATTTGCCATCTGTGCGTTGAGGCCAGCTGAGATGAACATGATGGAAGCTATAAAGAGTAGCGTAGCCGAGCGCTTCATGAGTCCCCCTGTTGTTAAGCCATGTTTCTAGTCACTTATGGAGGATAAGTCAAACGGATCGCTGCACTCCCTGCTGTTGAGCAGATCGCTTCGCTAGTCGTCCAATGCGGAGGTCGAGATCGTTCCAAACCCGATGAACTCTAGAACTGGTCTCATAAATAGCGTAGCGGCTTCGACGAAAAGCATGAGCCCCGCTTCGATGGCGGGTCTCATGGGAGGCCTCACCAGGCGCGGAGGGTTTATGAGACGAGTTCTAGCGGCATGAGAGCCCAGCCCAACTCTATTCAGCGCTGATCTCTGATCTGGTGTGGCAGTACAGAACTAATCATGAGTACAAGATCTTGAGCAGCAGCGATCGATGACCTTGCCACGGTTTGACTGCGGGACCACTACGGCTTTCCACTATCCTTTTAAAAATATTTGTACCGCTGCTAGAGCCGGGCATGGGTTGTTGCTGTACGCTTTGATTCATGAAAAAGCTCGTCGTGCTCGCAGCACTGCTTTCGGCGGCATTGGCGTTCGGCCAGACACGCGATCCACTCAAGCTGGTCGATCCAATGATAGGAACCGGCCCCGAAGGCCACACGTTTCCGGGAGCTACCGCGCCTTTCGGCATGGTGCAACTATCGCCCGATACGCAGATCAAGTACTTCAAGCAGAGCTACAAATGGGCAGCCGGCTACCGCTACGAAGACACCACGATTCTGGGCTTTTCGCATACGCATTTTTCGGGCTCGGGACACAGCGACATGGGCGATGTGCTACTGATGCCCATCAGCGGAAATACTGTGCCGCTCGAACCGGGAGACATTGCCAAGACCAAGCCAGGATATCGCTCGCGTTTTTCGCACAAGGACGAATACGCGGAGCCGGGCTATTATCGCGTCTACCTCAAAGACAACAAAGTCCTGGTGGAGCTGACCGCAAGCCAACGCGTCGGCGTGCATCGCTACACTTTCGCCAAGGGGGAACAGCGTCATGTCCTGCTCGACCTGCGCAGCAGCATTTATAACTATCCCGGCAAGGTTCTGTGGTCGAGTCTTACGATTCACAATGACGGCACCGTAACGGGCATGCGGATCACGCGCGGATGGGCGCCGGGGCGGCAGCTTTACTTCGCGATTCGCTTCTCCGCACCGATGTCGAGCCATGAGCTTTATGACAAGGAAACCAATCCGCCGCCTTATCACGGATTCAAGGGGCCTGGAACATCACCAAGCAATACGCAGGCTATCGTGGGACGTGCGCTCGAGGCGGTATTTGATTTTGCACCTTCGTCAAAGCCGCTTGTGGTAAAGGTAGCGATCTCGCCGGTGAGCGAAGCCAATGCGATTGCGAATATGGATGCCGAGGTTCCGGGATTCGACTTCGACGCGGTGCGCGCCAAAACACAGCAGGCGTGGCGTAAGGAGCTATCGCGCGTCCAATTCGATGCTTCGCCCAGCATGGAAAAGTCTCTCTATACGGCCCTGTACCACACCATGATGGCGCCGAGCACGAGCATGGACGTAAACGGCCAATACCGGGGACCTGACAATGAGGTTCATCGAGCCGTGGGTTTCCACTTTGTCTCCACGCTCTCGCTATGGGATATCTATCGCGCGGAGCAGCCGCTGATGACGATCATCGAGCCGCCGCAGCGGACGGACGACCTCATTCGCTCCATGGTTGCATCGCAGCAGGAGAGCCCCTTCGGCATTCTGCCGATATGGCAGTTCCAGGGGCAGGAGACGTGGTGCATGATCGGCTATCACGCGGTGCCAATCATCGCCGACGCCTATATGAAGGGTATCCGCGGCTATGACGCGCAGGCAGCTCTCAAAGCAATGGTCGCCAGCGCGACCTATGCCCCGTACGGTCATCTCGGCGAGTACATGAAGCTAGGCTATGTCCCCGTGGACAATGACGACGAGGCCGCATCGAAGACCGTAGAGTATGCGTTTGACGACTGGACCATCTCGCGCATGGCAAAAGCAATGGGAAAGAATGCGATCGCCGCAGAGTTTGCCAAGCGCGCCAACTACTGGCGGAATACCTTCAACAAGGCCGACGGGTTTGTGGAGCCGCGACTGGCAAACGGAGAGTTCCGCAAGCCATTTGACCCCGCAAGGGCAGGCGCCGGCAGCGGTTTTACCGAGGGCAACGCGTGGCAGTACTCGTGGTATCAACCACAGGACGAGCAGGGTCTCATTAATCTGCTCGGCGGCCGTGAGGAGTTGATCGCGAAGCTCGACGAGATGTTCGACCAGAAGGTCAATCCTGCAAGGTACTCTGACGTAGAAGACATTTCCGGAATGATTGGCCAGTATATCCACGGTAATGAGCCGAGCCATCATCTGGCGTATCTCTATATGTACGCGGATGCGCCGCTCAAGACGCAGGCGAGGCTCAGGCAGATCGTGGACTCGCAGTACAACCCCACTCCGGATGGCCTGGTCGGCAATGACGACCTGGGGCAGATGTCAGCCTGGCTCATCTTTACGTCGCTGGGCTTCTATCCTGTAGCCCCGGCATCCAACCAGTACGTTCTGGGACGTCCATTCGTTGATCGCGCGGTACTGCACCTGCCCGATGGGAAGACGTTCATCATTGAGAGCAAGAATATGGATGACGCGCATGGCGACAGCTTTATCAGGAATGTTCTGCTCAACGGCAAGACACTGGATCGGACCTACATCACGCAGCAAGAGATCATGCGGGGTGGCACGCTCACCTTTGTCTTCAGCGATAAAAAGGATGCTGCGTGGTCGCGTCGCCCGCTGAAAGTCCCCTACTCCATTTCTGCGGCGTATCGGACGAACTGAATCCTGCACGCAGGCCGGGTTGCCGGTCTGTACCTTATTTGTTTGATGGAACACCAGTCTCTGTATGTTTTCGCCCTTTTGGGCTGAAAAAATCGCCCGTCATGGGTTCTGGTCACTTGCCGGGAACGCGAGGTCGCGGGGACAGGGAATTATGGCGACGAGGCAGCGCCGCTCTGAGTGAGCGCTCCCGTCTTCTCCACTGCGGCAACGATCTCCCGGCCTATGACCAGCGATGCGGTGGCTGCCGGCGAGGGCACGTTGCAAACGTGAAGCATGCGGTCCTGGTGGACGAAGTAGAAGTCGTCGAGGAGCCTGCCTGACGCATCCAGCGCCTGCGCCCGCACCCCGGTGCCGCCAGGATGAATATCGTCTTCGCTCAGTTCCGGCAACAGACGCCTGAGAGCCCTGGTGAAGGCTGTCTTGCTCCAGGAGCGATAAGCTTCGTCAAAGCCGCTCCTCCAGTACTTCCTGGCCATTTTCCAGAAGCCCATAAACGCGAGCGTAGTTGCCATGTCGCGCAGGCTGAAGGAGAGCCGGGAATAGCCTTCGCGCTTGCATGAGAGCACGGCATTCGGTCCGGCTTCAGTTCCCCCGTGAATGCTCCTGGTGAAATGCACGCCCAGAAATGGGAAGCGCGGATCCGGCACAGGGTAGATGAGGGCTCGAACCAGATTCTGCTTCGAGGGATTGAGTTCGTAATACTCACCGCGGAAGGGAATGATGCGAAGCCCCAGCTCGGCGCCGGCCAGCTTTGCCACTCGATCACTGAAGAGCCCTGCGCAGTTAATGGCGTAACGGGCATGAACCGTAGCCCGCGGCGTTTCCAAGACAACTTCGCCACTGCTGCGTGCGATCTTCTGGACCTCTGCTTTCATCAGAAGCTGTCCGCCTGCCGCGCGTATGAGCTCTGCGTATTTTTCGGCCACCATGCGATAGTCCGTGATGCCAGTGCCGGGGACGTGGATACCGCGAATTCCGGAAGCATGGGGCTCCAGTTCCCGGATCTGTTCGGGCGTCAACTCGCGCAGGCCTGGTACCCCGTTTGCGTTGCCCCGTCGCAATAACTCTTCCAAGGCAGGCAACTCGCTTTCCTCCGTGGCAACGATGACCTTGCCGCAGATGGAATGTGGAATCCCGTGGTCTTTGCAGAACTGTGTGATGGCCGAGGCCCCCTCGACGCACAGGCGCGCCTTGAGAGAACCCGGTTTGTAATAGAGTCCGGAGTGAATCACTCCGCTGTTATGGCTTGACTGGTGAAGGGCGACCTCGGATTCCTTCTCGAGGACCGCGACCTGCAGATTTCCATGCCTGCTGACGAGTTCCAATGCGACGGCAAGACCTACAATCCCGCCCCCGATAACGGCGATGTCGCATCGTATGATCACCTGTTATCACTCCCAATTATCGGCGATGGCGTTTCTCGTCTCCTCGACGCCAGTTTGCCAAAGAGCCAGCATCACCTCATCCGGCTTTTGGTACTCCCCGGCGAAGTTTCCGTCGCCGAGGTATTCGCGCACGCGCTGGGGTGACATCGAATGCATCCTGGATACGTCGATCGGCGGTTTCTGTTGCCGCGGGCTCATCACGCCTGCGAGTCGCGTCCACGGGAAATTCTCCATCCATGAGGCGTGCGATGCGACCGGATCAATTTCCAGCACCCTGGCCCAGGTGGCAGGAGCATTCCACCAGTTGTGAAATTTCACATGGATTTTCGGATTCGCGCGCATGCACTCTTCGACGACGGCCTGTCCCGGTGCATTGCCGCCGTGGCCGTTCACCACAACGATGCGCTGAAAGCCGTGCGTCGCAAGACTATCGATGACCTCTCGCAGCACCCGTGCGTGGGTTTCCACCGTCAGAGTCACGGTTCCCGGGTACGCCATGAAATACGGCGTGATGCCATACGGAAGGCCCGGAAACACCGGGACGCCCAGCGGCTCAGCCGCTTCCAGGGCGACGCGTTCCGACAAGATGTGATCGGTGCACAGGCCCAGCCCGCAGTGCTGCTCCGTACTGCCGATGGGAAGAACAGCACGGTCGTCGTGCCTGAGGTAGTCCTCGACTTGCTGCCAGTTCATCTCGCTGATCTTCACATCCGCCCCTGTTTGCTGCCTGGTTGGTAGTGCATCACCGCCCTGCGCCGTCTCCTCAAGCGCAATGCTGACCTACTCTCGCTCGTTTTGCTATAGATTTCAAGGACAGGCTGATATCCTCGTCGTCTCGATCACAGTGATGCAAAGTTCCGACACAGCGGCTGAGCGCCATCCACGGAAAGCGTTCCTCGTCCTCTTCTTTGTCGAGATATGGGAGCGCTTTGGGTACTACGGCATGGCCTCCATCATGGTGTTGTACATGGTGGAGCGTCTTGGCATGGCCGACGCGCGGGCTGACATCATCTGGGGCGCATTCTCAGGCCTGGTCTATTCGACGCCGATGCTCGGCGGTTACATCGGCGATCATGTACTCGGCGCGCGCCGGACGCTGGTGCTGGGAGCGACGACGCTGGCCCTGGGATACGTCGCTCTCTCGATTCCCCTCAGCGGGACATTCTTTCCTGCGATGGGCCTCATCGCACTCGGCAACGGGCTGTTCAAGGTGAATCCAAACAACCTGGTTTCCCGCCTGTATGAAGGAGAGCATTCGAAGCTCGACATTCTGTTCACGATTTATTACATGTCGCTCAATATCGGGTCTTTTGTTTCGATTCTGCTCACTCCGTGGATCAAGGATCATTCGGATTGGATGGTGAAGTTCGGCCCGCTCCGTTTCGATAGCTGGCATCTTGCCTTTGGGCTCAGTGCGATCGGATTGACGTTCGGAGTGCTGAGTTTCGGCGCATTTCGCAGGTTTGTCAGTCCTTACGGCACCGCTCCTGATTTCAAGAAGCTGCACTGGCCGCGAGTCAGCGCCGTGTTTGCGGCGTCGCTGTTCCTTGTATTTTTCCTTGGCGAGGTGATCCGTTCCCGGTCGGCGGCGCTGGCAGTGGTGGGCACCTTCATGGCCCTGATGGTCTACATATTTGTTCACCTGCTTCTGACGGTGCAGCGCCATGAGCGCAGGCGCATGGTCGCCTGCATCGTCTTCACCGTGATGTCGATCATCTGGGCCGTGTATAACCAGCAGATTTATACGTCCTTGACGCTTTTCGCCTTGCGCAACGTACAGCACAACATTCTGGCTGTTCAGGTTTCGCCGGCGCAGTTTCAGGATCTGAACCAATTCTGGCTGGTCGTGCTGGCGCTGCCGCTCGCGTGGTTCTACGGCCGCATGGCAAAATCGCCGCGCGGCGATTTCTCGATGGCGACAAAGTACGCGGCGGGATTCTATCTGCTGGCGCTGGGATTCTTTTTGTATGCGGGCAGCGGATTCGCAGCACGGAATGGAGTCGTTTCCTCATGGTGGCTCGTCGCCGGATATGCCGCGCAGTCGCTGAGTGAACTGTTGATCAGCGCGCTGGGATTTTCCATGGTGTCGCAGCTATTGCCCGAGCGCTCCCGGGGAGTGATGATGGGCGCCTGGTTTCTCGGCATGGGCGTTGGAATGTACGCCGGCGGCGCGATTGCAAGCCTCGCAAGCGTTCCAGCCGGTGTCACGAGCGCCATGGCCACGCTTCCGTTCTACACTCGAGTCTTCGCGTGGCTTGGAGTGGGAGCTTTGGCATCAGCCATCGTCGCGACCGCGATGATCCCATGGCTGAAGCGGCTGATGGACTGGGACGCCGACGCCACACATCTCGCCCATCGTCCGGCCTCCACCTGAAGCATATCTGCCGCAAGTTGCAGCTTATGTGGCGAGCTACACGAGCTGCTGTTTTTTAGATGTCGAGGTTTTTGACATCGAGGGCGTTGTCTTCGATGAATTTGCGGCGAGCTTCGACGTCTTCGCCCATCAGGGTGCTGAAGATGGTTTCGGTTTCGGCGATGTCTTCGAGCTTGACCTGGAGCAGGGTGCGGCGTTCGGGATCCATGGTGGTTTCCCAGAGCTGCGAAGAGGTCATTTCGCCGAGGCCCTTGTAGCGTTGCACCTGGTACTCGCGGCGGCCCTGTTCGATGACGTACTCGAAGAGCTCCTGCGCGGTCAGCTTGGTGACCGGTTCAGCAGCGGCGCGGCTGGTGCGGCGTGCGGCGGGTTTGTCTGATTCGGACTCTGACTCGGCGCTCTCGGCGTCTGTATCTTCCGGATCGGCCTTTGCAGCGGCGACTTTAGGGGCGTACTCGACGACGAAGGGCGGCTGAAGCTGCTCGCGGATCAATGCGAACTTGGCGAGCAGCTGGCGGGTCTCGGGCGAGGCGGCCAGCGTCCAGTCGATGCGGCGTTCGGCGCCCTGCGCGTCGATGAAGGAGAGTGACCAAGTTTCGTGCTCTTCGTCGTAGGCGGGGGCATGCAGTGCCTTGAACTGGTAGCTGCGCTGAATTTTCTCGAGTTCGGAGTGCAGCTCCACGAGTTTGGCTGGTGCCGTGCCGGCGGGACCCTCAAAGTCAGAGCGCTTGGCGGGTTCTTTGCCCTCGTGCGCGAAGAGGCGCGCGAAGAGGCCGGTGACTTCGTCATTGCGGAGGCGCTTGTTGACCTTCTCAAAGAAGCCGAGGTAGTCGTTGAGCTGGCTCATGAATTTGGTGAGCGCGGAGCCTTCGAGCGATGCGCCGCCGGCGCCGTAGCGGACGATCATGCCGTCAGAGGCGCGCTTGACCATGACGCGGACGAATTCGCGCTCGTCTTTGATGTACTGCTCGAACTTGCCCTTCTTGATTTTGAAGAGCGGCGGCTGGGCGATATAGACGTGGCCGCGGCGGATCAGCTCCGTCATGTGGCGGAAGAAGAAGGTGAGGAGCAGGGTGCGGATGTGCGAGCCGTCGACGTCGGCGTCGGTCATGAGGATGATACGGCCGTAGCGCAGCTTGCTGGGGTCGAAGTCTTCTTTGCCGATGCCGCAGCCGAGGGCGGTGATCATGGCGCGGATTTCTTCGTGGCCGAGCATTTTGTCGTAGCGGGCTTTTTCGACGTTGAGGATTTTGCCCTTGAGGGGCAGGATGGCCTGGAAGCGGCGATCGCGTCCCTGCTTGGCGGTGCCGCCCGCGGACTCACCTTCGACGAGGTAGAGCTCGCAGCGGTCGGGCTGGCGCTCGGAGCAGTCGGCGAGTTTTCCGGGCAGGCCGCCGCCGTCGAGCGCGCCCTTGCGGCGAGTGAGGTCGCGGGCTTTGCGTGCGGCCTCGCGGGCGCGGGCGGCCTCGATGGCCTTGTTGATGATGCGCCTGGCGACGGGAGGGTTCTGCTCGAGGAACATGCCGAGCTTTTCATTGACGAGCGCCTGGACGGTGCCGGCAATGTCAGAGTTGAGCTTGCCCTTGGTCTGGCCTTCA
>JAJZAL010000154.1 GCA_021799405.1 Acidobacteriota bacterium | reverse complement strand
AGCGGGTTACCATATCGGGTTCGTGGGAAAATTCGGGGTAGGTGACACAATGCCTTCCGGAGAATTCGATTACTGGAAAGGCTTCCCGGGACAAGGGAAGTATTTTCCTCAAGGCCCCAAGGGCCCCCATCTTACCTATATTATGCGGGATCAGGCGAATGAGTTCTTTGAGAGTGTTCCCCGTGGCCAGCCATTTTGCTTGTCGGTCAGTTTTAAGGCCCCACACGTTCAAGATGAGGCTCCTGAGCAATATCTTCCCTCTGCCGATACCTTGTCACTGTATAAGGATGTTACGATCCCTCCGTTTGTTGGTGCTCCTACGAGCGATATCCGTAGATTCCCCCTGGCGATTCAACATTCTGAGAGCCGGCACAGATGGGGCGTTCGCTTTGCCACGCCAGAACTGTATCAGGCTTCACACAAAGGCTATTACAGATTGATCAGCGGAATTGACAATGCCATCGGCTCGATGCGGGAGACGCTCGCGCGGCTGGGAATGGCCGACAACACGATCATTATTTACTCCGCCGATCACGGCATATTTAACGGTGAACATGGATTAGCAGGCAAATGGTATGGGCAAGAGGAATCGATACGCATGCCTCTCATTGTGTATGATCCCCGATTTTCTGAGAGCGTAAAGGGTACTCGCCGCGGGGCGATGACGCTCAATATTGACCTGCATCCGACGGTCATGGAACTGGCAGGTCTCAAACCGCCCCCGACTGCGCAGGGTAGAAGCCTTGTTCCTTTGATCGCTGACAAAGATTCGGAAGGAAGGCACGTATGGTTTATTGAACATCATTTTCCCTACCGCGGCTGGATTCCTTCGAGTGAAGGCATTCGTACTGAGCGGTGGAAGTATTTATGTTACACAGATTCTGCCGCCCCGTTTGAGGAGTTGTATGATCTGTGGAGTGATCCTCATGAAACGAGGAATCTAGCCGGTGACGCGCAATATGCCAGAGTGCATAATATCCTTTCAAATTATCGGGAGATTTGGAGGGATAGCTTGCACGGCGCGAGTTCAGGATGGGTTGAGCCGATTGACAATCAGCGTCTTCAGAAAGATGGAATTGAGTTGCACCGCACTGCCGGATCGATAGCAACTCCAACTCAGGCCTAGCGAGGGTGCAGGATTTGAATTGCGGCTATGAAGTGGTTTATAGACTGACAGATACTGCGGCGCCAAATCGAGATGGAGTAAGGATGTCTGTCAACGATTTAGGCGCGATCGCACTTGTAAAAGGGAAACCCATGTATTCCAGAATGAGAGATCTACTTTCGGCGAGCTTGTTGTTGATCCTATGCCTTGGCGTTGCTACTGCGCAGAAGTCTGCGGACCCCTTGCGGAGTGGCTTTGAAAATCCGCCCGATGGCGCGAGGCCACGTGTCTGGTGGCATTGGATGAATGGCAACATCACCGAGGTAGGCATTAAGCTTGACCTGGACTGGATGCACCAGGTCGGTTTGGGCGGCTTTCAGACCTTCGATGCCGCGCTCTCTACGCCGCAGGTGGTCAAGCAGCGTTTGGCGTACATGACGCCTGCGTGGCAAGACGCATTCAGGTATGCGATCAACCTCGGTAACCAAGACGGCATGGAGATGGCCATTGCCGGTTCTCCTGGATGGAGCGAGTCCGGCGGACCCTGGGTTCCGCCCTCCGCGGGCATGAAGAAGTATGTCTGGAGCGCGACCGTTATCGAAGGCGGCCAGCCATTCGAAGGCAAGCTTCCTCATCCGCCGGGGAACACCGGCGCTTTTCAGAACATCGGCATTCACGATGTTCTCCGCGCTGAGCGCGGAGGCAAGCCTGCTCCTCAGTTCTATGCTGACTCGGTTGTTGTTGCCTATCGACAGCCGGAAAGCGATGTCGCGCTGGAGTCGCTCCACCCGGTCATCACCGCCAGCGGCGGCTCGCCAGATATCGCGATGCTGATAGATGGTGATCTCTCGAAGTCGACCGGGATTGCCATTCCGCCGCCCGGACAGAAGGCCTGGATTCAATACGCCTTTCCCAAGCCCGTCACGATCCGCGCGGTCACGCTGGTCACGAGCAATCCCAGCCGGGCTGTTGCAATCGTTTACGGCATTGCGGCGCCGGAGAAAGCTCTCGAAGCTAGCGACGATGGCCGAGCCTGGCGCACAGTCGCGCAACTCAACGCCGGCAGCGCTCCCGAAACGACCGTCTCCTTTCCGGCCGTCACGGCGAAGTACTTTCGCGTTACGTTTCTTCGCGTGCCTCCCCCTCGGCCGCCCGCATGGGCAGTGGGCGTTGATCCGAAATCTTTGGGGTTGAATGCCGGGCCCACGCCTACCGAGTACGAAATTGCCGAACTGGTCCTGCATCCCGGTGCACGCGTCAATCACTTTGAAGAGAAAGCCGCTTTTGTAACAGCGCCCGATCTGTATGAATTTGCCACGCCGCCCGCCGGTCCCAATGATGCGGTGAAGAAATCCGACGTCATCAATCTCACCTCAAAGATGCGTCCTGACGGTACTCTCGACTGGACTCCTCCGCCCGGGCGCTGGGTCGTGCTCCGCTTTGGCTACAGCCTGCTCGGCATCACCAATCATCCCGCCACCGCTGAAGCCACCGGCCTCGAAGTCGATAAGCTCAATGGCCAGGACGTGCGGCAATATATGGAGAACTATCTGGACAGCTACAAGAACACCGTGGGTCCGGAGATGATGGGTCAGCGTGGCATTACCTATGTTGTCAACGACAGTTGGGAAGCCGGCTCTGAGAATTGGACCGACAACATGATTGCCGACTTCAAACGCCTGCGCGGCTACGATCCTGTTCCCTGGATGCCGGTACTCACCGGAGAAATTGTGGGAAGTGTGGCCGACAGCGACCGCTTTCTTTGGGACTTCCGCGAAACCATAGGCGATCTCATCGCCTATGAGCACTACGGCGTGCTGGAGGATGTGCTGCACGAGTGGCACATGGGCCACTACAGTGAGTCGCACGAAAGCGGCCGCGCTTTCATTGCTGACGGCATGGAGGTGAAGAAGTTCAGCGAAGTGCCGATGAGCGCGATGTGGACGCAGACCCCCGGCGTGAACAAGGTTCAATATGACTACAACGCCGATGATCGTGAATCCGCCTCCGTAGCCCACATCTACGGCCAGAATATTGCCGCGGCGGAATCGATGACCGCTGCCGCCGCGCCCTGGGCATGGTCGCCCGCTACGTTGAAGCCTACCGCCGATCAGGAGTTCCTCAACGGCATCAACCGCTTCTGCATTCACGAGTCGGCGCACCAGCCTTTGGTGGGCAAGGCGCCTGGATTGACGCTCGGCCCCTTCGGCCAATGGTTTAACCGCAACGAAACCTGGGCGAACGAAGCCGGTCCGTGGGTTACTTATCTGGCGCGTAACAGCTACATGCTGCAGCAGGGGCACTTTGGCGCGGACGTGATTTACTACTACGGTGAAGACTCCAACCTTACTGCTATCTATCACACCAAATCACCGGACTTGCCGGAAGGTTATGGCTTTGACTACGTCAACGCCGATGCGCTCATTCATGTACTCAAAGTCAACGCCGGCGGCCGCATCACGACGCCTGGCGGTACCACTTATCGCGTGCTCGGACTGGCGCTGTACAGCCGCCACATGTCGCTGCCGGTGCTACGCGCTATCCACCAGCTTGTGATCAACGGAGCCACCGTTGCCGGCGACAAACCAACAGATGATCCCAGCCTTGCCGACAACCAGAGCGAATTCCATACACTCGCGAACGAGCTCTTCGGCGATGGCACCGGCGTGCATCATGTAGGCAAAGGGACGGTCTATGCCGGCCAAACTGTAGCTCAAGCGCTCGATGCCATGCGCGTGCCGCCGGACTTCGCCTACACGACGCAGTCCGGTCCTGAGGCCAACCTGAAGTTCGTTCACCGCAAGCTTGCCGATGGCGATCTCTACTTCGTCGATAACCGCAGCGATTACCCCACCCGCGTAGAGGCTACCTTCCGCGTCGCCGGCCACGCGCCTCAATTGTGGTACGCAGAAACGGGCAAGACTGAGCCTGCTGCGTACTCGATCGCAGATGGCCGCACCACCATGCCACTTCAATTGGAGCCGTGGGGAACAATCTTTGTGGTCTTCCGCAAGCCAACGAGCAAGACTGTTTTCACGCTTCCGCCAGTGAACGACACCACGGTGGCGACGATCAGCGGGCCATGGAAGGTCCAGTTCCAGCCAGGCCGTGGTGCTCCGGCGTCCGTCGTTATGGACAAGCTCATCGACTGGAGCAAGAGCGATGACGCGGGGGTGAAATACTTCTCCGGTGTGGGCGTATACACAAAGACTTTCCAGGCCTCGCCGCAGTGGTTCCAGAAGGGAGCCCATGTGTGGATAGATTTGGGTGATGTGAAGAACCTGGCTGTTGTGACCGTCAATGGAAAGAACCTGGGTGAGACCTGGCACGCGCCGTATCGCGTGGATGCGACCACGGCCCTAAAGTCCGGCGCGAATCAGATCAGGATCGAGGTCGTGAACGCGTGGGTGAATCGGCTGATCGGCGATCAACAGCCCGGTGCGACCAAGTACACCTTCACCGACGTTAAGCCCTACCGGGCTGACTCGCCGCTGCTGCCCTCCGGCCTGCTTGGGCCGGTCAAGGTGATTCGCGAAGAGGCGCAATGAGCCGACGGTCGCTGTCTGCGGCGCAGGTAGCCACTTCCCGGCATGTGGTCCTGAATGATCCGGGAGTGAAAGTTGTGCGGTGCGCCGATTGGCTTCCAACTGCTGATTCTCCACCATGCTGACTAAACTTGTGCTTGATGCTCTAGTGTCGTTCCGTGGGGCCCGCTCGTGCGCGCGCACAAGCCCTGCCATCCGCCGGCGGGCGGATTTGCCGGAAGCCCGGCGAGATCGACATCCTCCGGCAGAAAGACGACGTCGTCTCTCCACGATGCCTTCCAGTTGATCCCGAGATTCCACCCATCGTCGGGCAGCACAAGAACGTCCGGCGCACGATCTCCGGACGAGTCCTGTCTGCTTGCGCGCTCATCCGCTGGCCGTGCAAATGCCAACCGCCGACTGCGCCAATCGCGGCGCCGCCTTCAACGACGCGTCTTCTCCTCATCACTGAACTCTCTTCTGCCTTCGCTCCAAGCTGAGCGGCAGCGGCGGTACTTACTCACAGGACCTCTGCTCATCGTGCTTGGCTTCTCCGCGAGAAAGCAAGACTATTGCGGCGGCTCGGGAATTACGAACGGATTCCAGTTGTCGCTCCCGCGCAAAAATACAGCCGGATCATAATGTTTTGCCTGCTTGGGCGTTAGAAAATGTGCATGCGGATCACGCGCGTCGTGGTGTGCTCCGGGGCCGGTCGAGTTGAATTCCGCGTAATAGGCCGTGTCGAGCGAGTGTGTCTCTCCCGGATGCCACTCGCGCCAGCCGGCGGGCGCAATCTGGCCGCCCATTTCCGTGTTGAGGAAGATCACAGTTGCGAAGGGCCGCCATGGACGCCCGAGGAAAACCTTTCCGGTGAGCTCTTCGGCTGCGGTGAGTTTGCAGTGATCGAATACGAAGCCTGAATCTTCGCTGGGATCATGCTTCGCTTGCGCGGTGATAAATCCGCCGTCATGCGGAGTACTGTGGATCTCACAATGATTGAAGGCGGCCTTGCCATCGCCAAAGATAAAATCCACGTTGCCCTCGACGTAGCAATCTGAGAAATACTGGCGCGCGGGGACGCAATTCTGCCCATCGGGCGAGCAGTTGCGGCTGCCCAGGTAGATGGTGTCCTGATTGCCGAGCAGACGCACGTTGTGAAAGATTGCGCGGTCGCCCTTGACCAGCAAAGCGAGCGCCTGCGAGCCGGCGGGAAGCTGTGGATGGGTGCGATTGAAGTCATTCTGGAAGGTGATGTTTTCGGCGAAGAAGTTGTCGGCTGTAACATTCACGGTGGCCGAGTGCAATGTGCCGCCGTTTGCGCCGGCGCTGCGATCGTTGACCACGATCGTCTTGCTCGCATCAGGAGTGGCGCTGCGAAGCTGGATGCCCGGCTTGTTGATCGTGATCACTTCGCGGTATGTGCCCGGCGCCACCAGGATCATCGCATCGCCTGAAGCGGGCACGGCATTGATGGCTTGCTGGATGGAGTAGTAATCACCGGTGCCGTCGGCCGCCACGTAGTAGGTTTTGTCCTCGGGCGGAACTTTGCCGGCCATCTCAGGCGCCACTGCATCCGCCGGGAAGGGAACGAAGCGCGCATCGCAATTGAGCGGCGTTCCAGCCGATGAGCCGGAGGTTTGCTCGATGGTCACATCTTCACCGGCGGGCTCAAGGTTGCCGCGTTGCCTGCCGATTGTAAAGACCGCGTCTTTGCTGATCATGCGCGAATGCTGCAAGCCATCGGCAAACACGTTATTGAGCGTCAACTGGAGCTTGTGCTCCGCGTCCAATCCGAGGAAGGTGTAGGCGCCTGGTGTGAGGATGTGAATGTTCTGGAGTGTGATGTCGCGGTAGATAGGGAGCAGGTTGCCGTTGAATGTGGTGTAGTGCGGCGTGAAAACCAGCGGGTTGGTTACATTGCGGATGCAGATGTTGCGATAAACCAGATCGTGAACCAGGCCTCCGCGGCTGCGATCGGACTTGATACGGATGCCGTTGTCGGCGCCGTCGATGGTCAGGTCGTCGACCAGCATGTGATCGACGCCGCCATCGGTGCCGCTGCCGATGGACATGCCGTGGCCGGTGTAGAAGTGGTTGTGCAGGATCGAGATGTTCGAGGACGGGCCGCTTCTGCCGGACTTCACGGCTACGTCGTCGTCGCCGGTGTGGATAAAGCAGTGCGTGATCGTCACATTGCGCGAGGAACTGGGGTCGATGCCGTCGGTGTTGCGGGCGGTTTTGGGCGTCATGATCTTCACGCCCCAGGCTGTAAATCCGTCTGTCTGATTCACCGCGACGTGGAAGTTCGGCGAATTACGGAGCGTGATCTTGTACATCGTGAAGTTCCGGGCGTGGTGCAGAACGATCAGGGCGAAGACACTTTGCTGCTGGTCCGTGACCTTTGCCTCATGTGCCAGATCCCACCATGTCACCTCCTGGCCGAGCAACTTGTCCCCTCCTCGACCGTCGATGGAGCCCTCGCCCATGATGCCGCTGTTGTCAACGTTGTCGGCCAAGATGAGAGGTTTGCAGCCGTGTCCTCTTGCCGCAACCATGCCGCAACTGCCCGGCCTCAGGTCGAAGAGCCGCGGATCGCGCGACGCCGCCAGCACGGTATTGGCATCAACTACCAGCGTTACCCCGGCGCGCAGAGTGAGCGGGCCGGTGAGGAAGACGTTCTTCCGGCCGCCGGCGCCAAGGACCACTGCTTTGCCCGAAGCGCAGTGGTCGATAGCCTCCTGAATGCGCTCGGTGTCCAACCGGCGCTCGTCTGTGGCCGCAATTGCACCATTTGCGGAAGCAATGCGCGCTTTCAGAGTGACGCAGGCAGCGGGAATACGAGGTTCGGTTACGGTGCGCGTATCCTGAGCCGTCAAGGTAATCGCAAGGAAAAGAGGAGCCGTCACGATGAGTGAACGGAGGATAAAAGATCGCATGAAGGTGCTCCGATCCGCAAGGCGGAATTGAGGTGATAGGGAAAGCATCGCCTTCCATGAGGACTGACCACTAGTAATCTCCAATGTACAGAAGAGGAGCGGTCCGCAGTCAAGCTGGACCGAAATCACAGGGCTGGCCATGTGCCGGTCTTTCCCAGGTATCATTCAATTTCTCAGCTGCGTTACAAGGGCAAGCCTGAGCGGGTGGCATGACCACGTGACTCCCAGGAGTGTATGATGAGCGGGCAAGCAATTTTCTACCGAGGATTCCTCATGCCACGACAGATTACTTTGCCGAGACAACGGCTTTTTGTGTTGGCCGCCTGCATTTTTTCCCTTACCGTTTCTACGGGAAGTCTTTATGCCTCGGCGAATTGCAATCCGCGCAGCTTCGGCGCCAGGGGCGACGGCGTCACCAAGGATACCGCGGCAATTCAGGCCGCCATCGATGCTTGCGAACGGCAGGGGGGCGGTACGGTTACACTGACGCCAGGCACGTATCTCAGTGCCCCCATCGTCCTGAAGTCCAACATTACGCTGCACCTCGACAAGGGTGCGACGCTTCTTGGGTCCACAGACCATGCGGACTACCCCGCAATCAGGGAATTTCGCGCGCCGGGATTGCAAGCGCTGGTCAGCGCCACCAACGCCACCAATGTCTCGATCACGGGGGAAGGCATCATCGATGGTTCGGGAGAGAGCTGGTGGAAGATGGCGTGGGCCATCAAAGGCTCAGGGATTCTGGGCACTGATCACCCGCGGCCGCGGCTGGTGGTCTTCGATCATTGCAAGCACGTACTCATCGAGGGCGTGACGATTCAGAACTCGCCGATGTGGCAGGTGGTTCCGTACTACTCCGACGATGTTACGATCCGCAATGTCAGAATTCTCGCGCCCGCTCATTCTCCCAATACGGATGCGATCGATCCGTTTTCCTCTTCGCACATGGTGATCGATCACGTATTTTCCGATGTGGGCGACGATAACGTGGCTATCAAGTCGGGTATGATCAACTCTCCCGGCCCCGACTCGCCAAGCCGGGACATCACCATCAAAGACTGCACTTTTCTGCATGGGCACGGTGTCTCGGTGGGCAGCGAACTGGCCGGCGGTGCTCAAAACATTCTTGCTGAGCGCATTCATTTCGATGGCACCGCGAACGGCATTCGCGTCAAGGCCAACCGCGATCGCGGCCATGACGTGAGTCATCTGGTCTTCCGCGATATTGAGATGAAGAACGTAAAGAACGCGCTGATCATCAGCGAATACTATCCCCGGATCATACCGGCCGGAGGGGTATCGGCGGCTCCCGTAACGAGGCTGACTCCGCACTTTCATGACATGGTGATTGAGAATGTGACGGCCACGGGAAGCACGCTGGCGGGAGCGATCGTGGGCTTGCCGGAATCGCCCGTTACCGGCGTCGTCCTGCGCAATGTAAGGATCAGCGCAGAGAAAGGCCTGACCATCGGCTACGCTCAGGTGACCGGCGAAGGTGTGGTTGTGCAAGCGGCAAAAGGGCAGCCGATTACGAAGTCGACGGGTGCGGAGCTTTCGCTCAAGCAGCAATGATGGGTCTATTGGAGGTCAGGCCACTAAATGTTATGCCGACCGGGAGCCATGAACTCTCAATGATGCCGGGCGGTGGGCTACTCAACCAGGATGATGTCTCGGTGTTAATCTCGACTTACCGGGAATCTCCGGAACTCATTCCCAGAAAGTGTCTTCCATCTATGGCGAGGGTGAAGCAGAATCTTACGGAAACACACCGGACGATGCAGGTGGTGAATCACGTACGCTCATTGATCGAGAATGGCACGCTCCAACCCGGCGACAAGATTCCACCGGAACGCGAGTTTGCTCGGGACCTGAAGATCAGCCGTGCAAGCCTTCGTACAGGTATCGGCTACCTGGCGGCGATGGGTGTGTTGAAGATCAAGCACGGCGTGGGAACCTTTGTCGCTGATGGTCCGCCGGAGCTTGGCAAGGCATCTCTCAGCTTTATGGGCGCGCTGCACGGATTTCAATCCTGGCAGATGTTTGAAGCCCGGATCATCCTTGAAAGCAACCTAGCCGCGCTGGCCGCGGAACGCGGTAAGGAAGAACATCATGCCGCGCTGGCCGAAGAGGTTGCCGAAATGTTTGCCGCGGTGGGAGCCCCTTCCGATTACCTCATACATGACGTGCTCTTTCATCGCATCCTTGCCCAGGCTTCAGGCAATCCCATTCTCGGCGCGGTCATGGAAACGGTGTCATCATCGATGTACGACAAGCGGCGCAAAACCGTGGAGCGCTCAATTGATCTGCGCGAATCAGCCGAGATGCATCGAGCCATTTACCGCGCCGTTCGCAATCGCAACGCCGCGGAAGCGCGCAGGCTCATGGAGCAACACCTGCGCATGGCTCAGGTCGCGCAGGGAATGGAGCGCCCTGTGGAACGGAAGTCATCCGCAGGCACATTGAGAAACAGCCAGGCACGAATGAAACACGCTGCGGACTGACCACGGAAATTAACGGCAGGAATGGTTAGCGTGGGGAATAGGTGGAGCCTAATCACCCGAAAGTGGCGCGCAGCACCGTATTGTCGACTTTACTTTCATACTTCCGGTTGACTCGTTGGGTGATGGCCGTTTGCCCGAATGGCACCGAAATGGCTATTTCCTCTATATCTTATTGATATAATTAGTTTTACTTATATTTCCTGGATTCCAAGAAGCCGCTATGCTCCCGTTGCTGATGGCGCAGAGGGAATTGCCGGGTCTCTTTAAATCTGCGGAGACCTGCCTTTAAACCGATCCTTACCGCGAGCAACTCTCTTTTTAACTCCTTAATTTTCATAATCCGGCAAAAATTTCTTTACTGGCTATTGACAGGGCACAGCGCCATATATGACACTAAGTCCGCTTCAAAGGGAGGTCAGACCACAGCGCAGAGATAGTTTGGTGAGCCGTTGATGGATCCCTTGTTCGTGAGGCAAATCACAAAGTTAATTACTTGGAGGCAAGTGATGAGACGATTCGCCTTTAGGGCGTTTTCGGAGGCAGGAGGAGTGTCGCGAGGAGCATCGAATTGCTCACGGCGCTCTTTGCGATGGAGATGGTTGGCGCTGTTGGCTATCTCCATCCTGACACCGTTCGTGGCCAAAGCCCAGATCGGCGCAACCGCGACGATTCAGGGAACCGTTACAGATCCTACTGGAGCGGTGATTCCGGGTGCGAGTGTCGCAGTGACAGACGTCGGCACCGGAGCTGTAATCAAGCAAAACACAAACAAAGATGGTTTCTATTCGATTTCTCCGCTCAACGTAGGAAACTACAGCCTCACGGTTACCGCCAGCGGGTTCAAGAAATTAGTTCGCAAGAACATCCACCTGAATGGCATGCAGGTGTTGGGGTTAGACCTGAAGCTGACCATTGGTCAAGCCACGGAAACGGTCACCGTCTCAACAGCGCCGCCGCCGTTGGAGACGCAGAATGCAACGCTGGGCGCAGTGTTGCAGAGCAGTGTCTACCAGGAGCTGCCTCTTGAGATGGGCGCGGCCAACAGTCCCGATCAGCAGCGCGTGACCGACTTCGCGGCTTTGATGCCCGGAGTTTCGTCCAACGAAACGAAAAACAATGAAACCGATGAGCCGATGGTTGTCAACGGCAATGCGCATGCCACGGCGATGTACATTGAAGGCATTCCCTTCTCATTCCCTGGCAGCCCGGGCGATCCGCGTTATATCTGGCCGGCATTCGGAGTGGGGAGTGTAAATCAGTTCCAGTTGAAGACCACAGCCTACTCGGCGGAATACTCGGGCCTGGGCGTGGAGAACTTTACCGTCAAATCGGGCTCGAACCAGATCCACGGGGAGGCCTATGTTATCGACCGCAACACAGCATTCGATGCGTATGGTTTTCTTCCGCCGACCAGCTCCGTTACCGGAGCAATTTACAAGCCGCCCTTGCATATGAACCAGTACGGCATCAGCGCTGGTTTGCCGTTGATCCATAACAAGCTGTTCTTCTTTGGGGCGTTTGATGGTTTCCGCTATTCTACGGTGACTCCGGCGGTCTACAATACGATTCCCACCGCACAAATGTTCAAGGGCGATTTCAGTCAGCTCCTGAGCCTTCCCACTCCGGTTAAGATCTACGATCCGACCACGGAAACCTGCACATCGACCAGTTGTACGCGTCAGCCGTTTCCGGGCAACATCATCCCGCCGGGCGAGATCTCGCCCATCGCGCAGAAGATGGCGCAGTTCTGGCAGGGCATTCCGTATGCCAATTCAGACCTTACCAAGAACTTTCTTGGTTCTTACGCTTACGGTTTGAGCAACTGGGATGGAAACATTCATGTTGACGCAAACCTCAGCAGCAAGCAGACCGTCAGCGTTCTGTTGGCCACAGGCCGCCAGGGACTGGTGGGCCCGTCGGCCCAATCCACTGACGTAGGTCCTTTCCCCTATCGCTACTCGAAGTACTACCGCCCCGTCACCCGTGTGGGCATCTTCGAGGACACGTATATCCTCAGTTCAACTCTGGTGAACCAGTTCAAGTACGGGACGGCGCAATACCATTCGCCGGATTTCAACCCAACTTACCCCATAAACGCGTGGGCGGCGGCGACGTTTGGCATCCAGGGTCTTCCCAACGGCCAGGCCGCGGGTGGATTTCCTGCGGAAAAATTCAGTGGCGCATACGCCCCGGCACAGTGGGGCACACAAAACGGAACCCAGGATAATGCGGACGACTTCAACCTGGTGGACAACCTGCAATGGGTCCGCGGCAAGCATTCGCTTTCTTTTGGTTTTGATATTCAGTGGCTGGACAATAACGTCATATCGGCGATGGGCGGAAGCACCCCGGCCACTCTCCAGTACAGCGGCACCGAGACGGCGAACTTCCTTCAGGGTTCGACGACGATCGATAACACCACCGGCGTGCCCTTTGCCAGCTACATCTTGGGCGCTGTAGATCAGGGAAGCTACACGGTATACGCTCCTATAGCGCAGGAACAAGCTGTTCGGAATCGAGATTGGGCATGGTATGTCAATGACGATTACCGAGCGAGTTCAAAGCTGACCGTGAATGCCGGGCTGC
>JAJZAL010000441.1 GCA_021799405.1 Acidobacteriota bacterium | reverse complement strand
CAATGGATAGTAGTACGCAGCTTGATCCTGCTCGTGCGTGGTTGACAGGAAATAGGCTCCGGCTTTCACTTGACGAAGATTGAGAGCAACGGACACCTTCTCCTGTTGCCCGGCGGCGATTGTAGCCGCAAGTCCCTCCGCGACGAGCCCCGTACCATCTTCCTTGCGGGTGACAGCGATCAAGTACTGCCCAGAGGGGCTGAATCGCGGGAGTATGACCGTCAGCCGCACGACCGCAGCCGGCAGTTCGACAGACTGCAACTGACCTGGTTGTTCGCCTCTGTCGGTACCCGCATTCCAGAGATCAACCGTCTTCGATACCGGCTGTGCGACGGCCACCATCTGCTCGTGATTGTGTCTGAGATGGAACCACCCAAAGATCCCCGCCACGAGAATCAGGCACATCGTGGCGGCGAGCGCATAGCCAAGTTTCCTGTTTCGCTCCCTGTTTTCGTTCCGCAGAGCTGCAATGCGGCTCATACAGGTGGGACAGGTTGCCGCGTGATCTATTCGGGCGTCACTCAGCGATATTGCTCGCGAGCGTTTGGCCAAGCCTCGCAGGAACTCCTCGTCAGGGCATGGACCGACAGGCTGAGTCTGACCGGACGCAACTCGTTCCTCATGCAGCCGCTTTATCCATGCCTCAAATTTGTCCTCGCCTCGCGAGGACCTGAGTCCAAACCAATTCATCGAGGAGGTTCTCCAGATCGGGAGAGACTGCGCAGCAACGATTGTAACTCCCGGAAATATGCACGGCGCACCACCGTGTGATCCAAATCCAACTCCGCAGCGATGTCGCGCCAGGTGTAGCCAAATTCGCGCCGGTGAAGGACGTTCTGGGCGAACGGCGAAAGTCGCGAAAAGAGTTGACTCGAAATCGCGCTCTCTTCGACTTCTCCTGCCGAGGCACGCAAATGCTCAAGGTCCAGAAGAGAGCCGGATGCGACTTCTCGACGCCGCTGATGCGCAATCTGCTTGGCACGACGACGTATGACGCTTCTGATGCGAGCGACTAGCTTCTGTTCTGTGGTGTCCGGATGTCGTGAGAAGTATTCACCAGTATTGCGGACAGCATGCTCCATTAGGTCATGTGCAAGGTCTCGATCATTGAGGTAGGTCCAAGCGCACAACTGGGCGTAAGGCCAAGCCGCTTTCGCGGCGGGCTCCAACTTCTGATCGGAAGCATCGTGGCCCGTTCTCCAGGCCCAACTCCAAGTCAGGTCTTCCCAGTGCGGTTCCATTGGCGGCTTCGCGAGCGTTGGCCCGGAGGGGGATTTGACCACCAGTATTGACATTATAGGCAACTACATAGCGTTGTTAGATGAATTAAAAAGTTTCGAGTTATAGCCCCAAAAGCCCTTCGAGAGTGCCTTATCTAGGTGTGGACCGCCGATGCGCGCGGCTCGCAAGTTCGTTGCAGGAAGGAGAAATTGCCGTATGCCTTCTCTGATCGATCATCGCAACCAGCGCAAAGCGGACAATGGCAGCGTGCTCTCTCGGCGGATGTCGAGGCATGGCTCCACTCCCGAACTGATGCATGTTCATGTATGCGTTCGTTGCGGACATACCAGAAGACGAGAGGAAGTAACTGGGCAAGAGATGGCTTCCGGAATCTTCCAGTGCCCAAACTGCGACTCGAACGGTCCATTGAATGTCGAAATTCGCGGCGCTTACGAATAATAGATAGAAAATGCCTTCCGCTGCCGCGCCTACGCAGTCAAATTCAGTCTCTGCTGAACCGGACGGCGCAGGGTATCGAGCTTCCTTCCCGCCGCCTTCACGAACTCCTTCACAATTCGGTTTTTATTGTCAGAGCAGACGGCCAGTTCGGTGCTGAATTGCAAAGTGCTCTCGGCCAGAGGGCGCATCGTGATTCCGTTCTGCGCGATGCGCCAGGCCCCCACGCGATCGAGCAGCGCCACGCTGTCATGAAGGAAGATCATGGACATGGCCTGCTCCGCCGTCATCACATGATGCACGTCCGATGCCTTCACACCGGCTTCCGATGCTGCCATCTGAATCATCTCGTGTGAATAGGGGCTGACCCGGCGGGACAACAGTGCCCAGTTACGCTTGTCCAGATCCTTCATGCGAATCTCTTTCTTGCCTGCGAGATGATCGTCGGCCATCATGGCGACGTAATACGTGCTTTTCGCCAGCGCCAGGCAGCTTAACTTCGGATTTTCCGGAGCATCAGTTACGACAGCCAGATCGAGCGTGCCGGCAATCAGATCATGGACCAGCTCGCCAGGGTAATCGCTCGTCAGCTTTAACTTCAGGCGCGGGTAGAGCGGGACTCGCACCGCCATCAACGTCGAAACTAGGAAGGGGTCTGCCGCCGCGGTGGCGCCGATGTTCAGGGTCTCCTCAGCGCCGCGAAATGCCGCATTGGCAGAGGAGACAGCCCGCTCCATGTGCATGACCGCCTCCTGAGCTTCTTCCACAAAACGTCTACCGGGTTCCGTCAGTTCAACGGATTGATGATTGCGCTCAAAGAGCTTAAAGCCGAGCTGGCTTTCCAAAGCATTGATGCGCTTGGTTACGGTCGATTGGTCG
>JAJZAL010000440.1 GCA_021799405.1 Acidobacteriota bacterium | reverse complement strand
TGTTGCGCACCGGGCGGCGTCCGCCGTTTGGGGGCAAGGCCTGGACCCTGCCTTACATGGCCTGGGTACGGCAACTGCGCTACGAGCAGGCGGCGCAGGAGTGGACGCGGCTGGATTTGCTGCATGAAGTGGAGCATATGGCGGAGCGGGTAAAACGACTGGAAGAGGCGATTCGGGAAGCGGTGAAGCTGGCTCCGGCCCGGATGCGGGAAGTGATTCGTGGCCTGCAGTGTCTGCCCGGCGTGGCAGAGATCTCGGCGGTGACGATCGCGGCGGAGTTGGGTCAGATCTCACGCTTTGAAAGCCCGCGGCAGTTGATGGGCTACAGCGGCGCTGTGCCTTCGGAGGAATCGACCGGGCAACGGGTAGTGTCCACAATCTTTCGCACTTTCGACCTTCGCTATAGCTGAGGAAGGTTGTTGGGTTAAGGTTGTTTGCCTCTGGCCCCATGGGGCCAGAGGCAAAGCGGTTCAAGCAATGGCCACGATTTCGGCCAGTCTGTTCATCTGCAAATAGCGTTTCGTGCCCCATTTCGTTGCGGCGACATGCCGCAGGCGAGCAGCCACCAGCATCAGCGCCGAGTGCCCGTCAGGAAACGCGCCCACCACTCGCGTTCGTCGGCGGATCTCCCGCATCAGCCGCTCCAGCGGGTTGTTCGTCTTGATCGATCGCCAGTGTTCCGACGGCATGCTGTAGTAACTCAGCGTTTCATCGATTCCGGCTTCGACGATCTCCGCGGCCTTGGCCAGCCGCATCCCGCGCAGCTTCTCCACCACCTGGCGAGCTTTTTCCTTCGCTGCTTTTGCGTCTTCCTGTGCATGGATGGCCTTCAGCATCGCGGCCACCTCCCGCACCTTACCCTTCGGCACCGCCGTCCACACGTTGCGATAAAAATGAACCACGCAGCGCTGCCATTTCGCTTCCGGGTAGAACTCGGCCAGGTTCTCCACCAGCCCCAGGCACTTGTCGGAAACGAATAACTGCACACCCTTCAACCCGCGCTGCTTCAGCTCGCGAAGGAACGCAGTCCAGCTGGGACCGTCCTCCTTGGCGCCTTCGCTCACGCCCAGAATCTCCCGGTACCCGGTCTGCGCCACGCCGATGGCGATCAACACCGAAACGTTCTTCACTTCGCCGCCCCACGAGCGCTTCAGCCACAGGCCATCGAGGAAAACATACGGAAAATCGCCCACCAACGGCCGCTGACGCCACTCGTCGATCTTGCTGTAAATCTTCTGGTTCAGATCGCTCACCGTCGAGGCAGATACGCGTGTGCCCCACAGCGCCTGCGTAATGTCTTCGACCCGCCGCACGCTCACTCCCGCCAGATACATCTCGATCAGAGCCTCTTCCACCGACGACTCACGCCGACGGTAGCGCTCGATAATCGCCGTCTCGAAAGGCAAGGTCCGCAGCTTCGGCACCGTCAGCTTCACTTCGCCCGCCTTGGTCTGCAGGCGCCGATCATAGCTGCCGGCCCGCGTGTCTTTGCGGCCTTCGCTGCGCTCATACTTCCTGGCCCCGCATAGATGGTCGGCTTCGGCGTCCAAAAGAGCGTTCAACGTCTCTTCCACCGTCGTCCGAACCACCTCGCCCAAGTGCGACTGGATCCGTTCTTCGTCAATCTGCAACAGTGGTCCCAATGCCGACTTCCCGCTGCTGCTCTGTTCAACTCCCGCTTCTTCGGTTGGCTCCATCTGACTCGCTCCGGAGGTCTCGCTCCCCCTGCTGATAACAGCCTCCCAAGACTACTGCTCCAATCAAATGTGCGAAAAAAATACTACGTTATCAATATGAATTGCGCAACCCACGATGTGGAGCTTCATGGGGGATTATTGGAACCGGTACATTAGAAGCCTTTCTAATAGATGGTTAGCGTAGCTACCGATCTTCTATTTTGATTGTGGTCTTCGCAATTTTACATTTCCTCCATCAATGCATTCTTATCCCCTGCCCATTGGACACGACTTGATTGAATTCGAGGGCGGCAGTTTTGGTGACCTCTGTTCCAAGTTGCTGTGCGAGCCGTGTTGCATGGTTTGTATAGACCGTCGCCTCGTGGCTGGCGCGGGAGACTGCGACATAAGCGAATCGTGCATTGAGGAGATCAGGATGGACACTCGTGTCGGTGTGGATCAGGACTCGCTCTGCGGTGAGTCCTTGCGCGCTGTGACTGGTGACAGCGTAACCGTGGTCGAAGTGTCGATGCTCGGCGGCATTAAACTCAATCTGGCGACTGTCGTCGAGCCGTGCGTTCATCCGGCCATCTGGCGAAATCGATTCCATCACGGCAATGTCTCGGTTGGCGACGCCAAGCTTCTTATTCGGCGCGGTGAACTGAATCCTGTCGCCTACGGCAAATTCAAGTGTTGATTCCCGGTAAACACTGACGCCGGTCAGACGGCGGGGATCGTAGGTGACGGACTCAGCCTGTTCTTTTTGAACGGTGAGCAGGTTATTGGTCGAATCGACAGCCACCACCACGGCATAGGAGCCGGCGTCGATTCCAGCGGCCTTACTTCCTCGTGAGTAGCGAATCACCTCACCCGGTTCATAGTGGCT
>JAJZAL010000439.1 GCA_021799405.1 Acidobacteriota bacterium | reverse complement strand
AGGCTGTTAAGATAACCCGCAAGGCGTTTCTGTTGTGCGCCTGGCGCCATCACGTCGGCGCTCATGAAATGAGGATATCATATTTTATAACATAGTAGTACTAGCCCCCACCTGGCCAGCAAATTCGTTCGGCGTCCTCTCGCCCAGCGCCCTGTGAGGGCGACTCTCATGGTACTCCTTCCGCCAAGCCTCGATGATCTGCTTCGCCTCGTTGAGGCTGGTGAACCAATGTGCGTTGAGGCACTCCGCCCGAAAGGTCCCGTTGAAAGATTCCCCGTGCGCGTTGCCGGTCGGTTTGCCGGGCCGCGAGAAGTCGATCCGCACACCATTCGGGTACGCCCAGAGGTCCATGATCTGGCCGGTGAACTCGGCCCCCTGATCGCAGAACAGCATCTTCGGCACTCTACGATCTTGCCGAATCCGATTCAGAACTTCCACGACGTCTTCGCTCTTCAAACTTTGTCCCACCTCGATAGCCGGGCATTCTCGCGTAAACGCATCCACCACCGTCAAAGCACGGAAGCGGCGCCCGTCGGCCAGTGGATCGGCTACGAAATCCAGACTCCAGACTTCATTAGGCGTTCTGGGTTCCGTTCGCTCACACCGGTGCGCGGCCACCTGATGCCGGCGCCGCGGCCTCTGGCCGAGCGTCAAACCCTCTTCTCGATACAGCCGATACACCCGCTTCTTGCCCACTCTCCAGCCCTCGCGGTTCAGCAGCACTCGGATCTTTCGATAGCCATAGCGCACGCGAGCTTGAGCGATCTCTCGAATGCGCTGCCGCAGCGCCGTCTGCGAGTTCTGGCTGCTGCGATAACGCTGCGTCGAACGACCTACGCGCGCCACTTGGCACGTCCGCCGTTCGCTCACCGGGTATGCGGCGCACAGATATCCGACCACCGGGCGGCACCGCCAGGGCTTCACCATTTTTTTGACAGCACGTCCTGCAACATCACCTTGTCGAGCGTCAGGTCCGCCACCACCCGCTTCAGCCGAACGTTCTCCTCTTGTAGTTGCTTCAACTGGCGGACTTGGTCGACCTCCAGTCCCGTGTACCGCTTCTTCCCGCGATCGAACGTCTGCTCGGAAATCCCCACCTGACGGATCAGCCCCTCCACCGGAACCCCCACCTCGGATGGCTTCACCACCGCCACAATCTGCTCCACCGAAAATCGCTTCCGCTTCACGGCAAATCTCCTTTCTTCAGGACTCGATTTTGCCGGAAACTAACCTTCCAAGTGGATCAGAAAATGGGGGGCAGGTCAGAACAAGCCTACAAGTCGAACGCGCCAATTACGAACCCTGGTGTCAGACAAAAATTCTGCTAAGGTCAGTGTTGAATTCTTCCGCTAACTGGGCAAGCGCCTGAATCACATCCTGCGGAAGTGCAATGCCATGAGCCAAAGCCTCGTCGCGCTTTTCCCATTCCATCTCCCCTGGAAGATAAATTCGCTTTGCCCAACTGGCTTTAGGCGAATTCCGGATTGCGCGAATCATTGAATCCATGCGCTGCTTGAACTCGTCTATCGGCATCATTGCGCCAACGTCGATCGCAACAAATGCATACCCCGTATTTGTCCGGGAACTCAGATTCCGCGACCAGCTTGTGACTTGGGTGGTGATTCCTGCGCCAGTCATTACTGCTGCTAGACTCTCGATCACTAGTGCCAGCCCATAGCCTTTGTAACCGCCCATCGGTAACATCGAGCCGACCTTAGGCCATAGGCTATAATCCGCCGTTGGAGTTCCATCCGCGTCTACTAACCAGTCGCTTGGAATAGGCGTGCCAAGCTGCTTCGCAGCAAGGATTTTCCCTGCCGCCACGGCGCTCATCGCAATATCAAGAATGATTGTCCTCTCGACGCCGGCAGGAATGGCAACGGCCAAGGGATTATTACCAATGATTGACGTGTTGCCGCCCGGCACAGTCATATTGGGGTCGGCGTTGCTCATTGCTAGCCCGATCATTTGGGACTCGGCCGCCATGTTCGCATAGCAGCCGGCAGCGCCGAAATGCGACCCGTTTTTTACGCCGACGTATGCTATGCCGACGGATTTCGCCTTCTGGATGGCCAAGCGCATCGCCACGGTAGCGGTTACCATTCCCATCGCAGCATGGCCGTCAATGATGGCCCATGCGGCTGACTCGCGTAGTACTTCGGGCGAGGCCTGCGGATCGATTGCATTCAGCTGTATCTTTTGCAAGTAAGGGTAAAGACTTTTAGTCCCATGGGTGAAAGTCCCCCACAGGTCGGCATCGACAAGCACGTCTGCAGTTACTCTTGCGTCTTCCTCACGCATGCCGGAACCTTTCATCGCCTCCACGCAAAACAGCAATAATTTCTGAGGGTCAACTCGTCTCTGCGATGACATCTTCATGCTTGGAGTCCTTTCAATCGGTATTTATCAAGAGAATTCCCACATTCGCTCATGAAGCTGGCGCTTGAACGCGACGTAACTATTCTAGCAGGGCGCTGCAAAACGGATGATTTTTGAGATGCGCATGCGATCAAGCGTGAAAAAACGGGGCCGGAGAGTTCGGAGTCGCTCTTTTCGGTCGTGTGTTTCTCCGTTT
>JAJZAL010000438.1 GCA_021799405.1 Acidobacteriota bacterium | reverse complement strand
TGCGCAATGCTCCCGCCAGCAATGCGGGACTGTTCGCGGTGCGTAGCGCAATATTGACGGTCCCTTGGGGTAGTTGAGCTATGGGGCAGTACATTTCAGGCTGTACGTCCTGCTCCAGGCCTCCGTGCCTCACGTCATCTGCGATCCCCACAACGGTGACCGCCGAATGCTCTGAGCCCCAGGCCATGGAGTGGAATCGTTTACCCAACGCGTGCCCGGCAAAAAAGCGATTTGCGAATGCACGATTCACGATCGTAACCGGAATCGAGCGGGCGGTGTCTGAAGAATTGAAGGTGCGTCCCTGGAAGATCGGCGTGCCCACGACGCGGAAATAATCCGGCGTGACGCTGACGACGGATACGCTCGGACGCATTCCCGCGGGAGGCGCTGGCTGACCTTCGAAGGTGATGGTGCTGCTGAAATTGTATGGCTGAATGGGAAGCACACTGGTGACAGCCGCTGCTTCGACGCCTGGTAACGCCTGCAGCCGAGGCAATAACTGATCCACAAAACTCCGGATGCGTTCCCCTGACGCATACCGCTGGTCATTCAGCACCGTGACACCCGTGAGGGTATGACTCGGATCAAAGCCCGAGTCGTAGCGCAAAACATTGACGAAGCTGCGAACCAGCAGGCCAGAGGAAGCCAGCAGAACCACGGCCAGACCAATCTCGGCGACCAGCAGAGAGTGGCGCAGCAGTCGCTGCTCCCGCCCAGAGCTAATGTGCAGAGCGGCTGCTTGTAGAGCGTTCCTCAGATCCGTGCCTATCCCACTAAGGGCCGGAGCCAATCCAAACAGCAGGCTTGTCAACAAGGCGAGGCCCACCGTGAACGCCATCACCCAGCCATCGACCTGAATCACCGTACTGAGTTTGCCGAAGGGCAAACGCAATGCTTGTGCGATGCGCGAGGACGGCTCAGATCCGCCAAGTGTCCCCGCGTGACGGATCAGCCAAGTGATGACGAACGCGATGGTCAGTCCTAAAGCCGCAGCGAGTGAAGAAAGAATGAGGCTTTCAACTAGAAATTGCCGCATGAGTCGCCAGCGGGAAGCGCCCAGTGCGCCACGCAGGGCAGTCTCATGCTGTCTCGAGACTGCGCGTGCAAGTTGTAGGTTGGCGACGTTTGCACAGGCGATCAGGAGGACAGCCAGCACAGAAACTAGAAGGATGTATAGAGGTCTGCGGTCGTTGCCTGTGAGATGACCCTGTAGCGGCTCGACATCCGCTTGTTGCCCCTGTGCCATATGCTCAAATCCTGCAGGATAGGTTTTAGTTCGAGCCAGAAAGAAAGCCAGCATCTCCGCTCCAGCCCGCTGGGCAGTCATACCGGCGCGAAGCCGGCCAATCACAGACAAGAAGGAAACTCGTCTGTCAGCGACGCTTGCGGCAGGGTCGAGACCGAGCGGTGAATAAACATCGGGTTCAAGCTGCACATCGGGAAACCGGAACTGCTCAGGTAGTACACCAATTACCGTTTGGTCCACACCGTCCAACAGGAGCGCCGATCCCAGAATATGGGGATTTGCTCCAAACTGATGGCGCCACAAGCGATTGCTTATCAAGACCACATTTGATCCGCCGACCCTGTCCTCGCTGGCATAAAAGGTTCTGCCCAGTTGCGCCTTCACGCCGAGCATAGGTAAAAAGTTGGCGGTTACGTTGGCGTGGGTAACCCGCACTGGATCTCCAGTACCAGTCAGGATTCCATCATCGTGGGAGAATGCGGCCAATTGTTCAAAGGACTTTGTTTCCCTCCGGGCCGCAACGAAGTTAGGAGATAAAACCCTTTCCATATGGAGTTTGGGCCATTCGTTGGAGACCCATACGAGCCGGTTCGAATCGCGATAAGGCAACGGACGGAGCAGCAGAGAATAGACGGCGGAAAAAATGGCCGTGGTCGCGCCGATGCCGAGAGCGAGGGTGGCGACGACGGTGATTGTGAAAATAGGATTTCTGCGAAATCCGCGCAGCGCATAGCGAACATCCTGCAGCACCGTCTCCATCCACCAACCCGGCCGCTGGGCGTAGGTCCGTTCGCGCGCGCTTTCCGTTCCGCCGAAGTCGATCCGCGCCCGCCTGCGGGCCTCTTCCGGCGTCATTCCAGCCGCGATATTCGACTGCGTCGCCTGCTCCAGATGAAACTGGAGTTCCTCATCCAACTCGCCAGAGGGCTTGCGGCGAAAAAAGAATCGCAACCGGCTCAGAAAATCTCTCATGATGCAGGTGCCTCCAGCACCAGGGCAATCGCAGTGGAAAGCCGCTCCCACATGGCCAACTCCGCCTCCAGTTGTTTCTTGCCCTTGCGAGTCAACGAATAATATTTCGCCCGTCGATTGTTGTCCGAGGCTCCCCAATCCGACTCGATCCATCCCTTGTATTCCAGCCGGTGCAGCGCCGGATAGAGAGAACCCTGCCCAATCTGCAGCACGTCCTTGGAAATTTGTTGAATACGCTGGGCCACGCCCCAGCCGTGCATCGGTTCCAGCGCCAGCGTTTTCAAAATCAATACATCCAGGGTTCCCTGGAGCAGGTCAGTGGATGGCGGCATGTTTCCCCTCGACGTTCGACAACAGGATGACTCCTGCCCATGTCGAATGTCAAGGGG
>JAJZAL010000153.1 GCA_021799405.1 Acidobacteriota bacterium | reverse complement strand
GGGAACCATGCGGGTGCCCCCGAAACTACGATTTCGCCCCTCAATTCGCGGCGAAATCCAAACGACGTGCATAATTCAGGTTACATTGCATTTGGGTCACGGAGAAAGCTGTGCGCCTGCAAGTGTTGTTCTATTATCTGTGCTTCGGTGGCCGATACTTGTAGATATGGCCCCGCAAGTAGATCGCTGCAAATATTCATCAAGGACAAAGCATATTTTAATCTACGGATATACCCCGAGTCAGCTTCTCCTGGTTGAAAGATTGGGAAACCAAGATCCACGATGTCCATCTGCATTTTTTCCATCTCTTGATATGCGCCTTGCAAGAATGCTTGGTACAGGAGTACGGGCAGTTTTGGAAATATGTTCGCCCCGCCTGGAACACCGCCATGCGCGCCGCACATTAATGCTTCAGCCAACAGATGTTCCGGCCCAACTAGAACTGAGAACTCCGGCTTATTGCCGACCAGTGTGAGCACTTCCTTGACGTAGGGCATCTCTCCTGAACTGTCCTTCAGACCATAGACGTTTGGTATGTTAGAAGCCAGATGGACGGTCTGTGGATCAAAGTTAATTTTCGTGAGTGCCGGCTGATTATAGAGGTATATCGGGAGAGCAGCTTCGCGAGCCCAGCCTTCTATCAGCCGCAGCAAATCCGACTGGCTGACTGGAAAATAGTAGGGTGGCGCGGCGACCACTGCAGAGGCTCCAGAATAAGCGGCATGTTCGGCAAGCCGCAATGTTTCCACATAGGCCGTATCGGTAACACCGACAAGCACCGGAACTCGATCCCCTACCTGTTTGCAAACACGCTCGATCAGCTCCCGGCGAACTGCATAACTCAATGCCGGACCTTCTCCGGTTGTCCCCAGAAGGAATAGAGCATGGACACCGCCCGCAAGTATGTGTTCGATGATGATTTCCAGTCCTTTATGGTCAAGTGCCGTCAGGGAGGCCAGAGGCGTAACCATGGGGGGGATAATACCCTTCAGGGGACGCAGCCGAGTGTCTAAATTCATTATCTTCTCCTCAACACTAATTACAAATATCGAGATGCCTGATGACCAGGTTGGAGCGTATATATATACAACGACATAACTAATACTACAGTGTTATAAACCATATGTTGCTGATAATGCGTCACTTGCGTGCATGTGTTAAACCGTCATTTGCCAGGGCGGATGGTCAAATTATCCAGTTTTTGCTGGAGATTTCACAGCGCCCGCGAGTTCGCCTCGCTTTTGTAACACTGTAGTACTAATTGCGCATTCGTCAATCCAAACACGCATGATAAATCGCAATTTGTCTGTTATTTATGCGCATTAATATGACGCTATGTATGGCCGGTAGAAAGTGCACTTGTCCGCACGTATATTCTGAAGCGATCGCTACATCCTTCCCGACGCATTTCTCTCCTCATCCGGAGCTGGCATCAGCCAGACGTCTTCTATCTGACATGCACAATCATTTACTCCTATCTACAGGCTGGCTCGTGAATCCAGGACAAGCTCAGTTCACCCAATCCGACCTCCGGTTGCTCGAACCCGAACCGGCCAGGCCCCAGACATCCTGAAACATCCAGCGCGGCTGCGGCGTTTTCCCAACAGCTTCTACGTCGCATCTTCTCGTTCTACACAATGCCCATTTTCAAAGATCACGATGCCTGGCTGGTTTGGATGGTTAATCTACTTCCAGCATCCGTTGCTGGATTTCAAACACCGGTGGAAAAGTCCCGCTGGGAACTTTTCTCGGTGCGTCTTTTCCATCAGCCCTTTTTCCCCACAAATATTGCCATAGAGCCAAAAAATCATTTCAAAGCACTATCCTCATATCCCGTCTCTGTCCACGTAATATATTCAGTGCGGAGATATGGACATGTTTATAGTATACATATAATATACATAATGTCGATGCCGAAGCCAGAAAAGAACATGCACTCTTCAGCGGTATCTTCATGCATGAAGATACCGCTGAAGAGGTGCCGTCTTCCTATGGGCGGACCGATTGGGATCAATTGACGATGCCGGCGATATAGGGAACAGCAGCTTCAGATGAGGGATTGCTTTGCCCAAGAATTGATCGGGGAACTATTCCGCTTTCTTAACGGGATCCAAAGAATCACGGAAAAAGGGGATTCGCGGTGCCCACTGGGCGAGCAAGACTTCGGTGCCCTGCTGAGATGACGACTCCATGTTCACACTACGAAACACTGGAATCGGTAGACCCTGTCGCTGCAGGTCGGTTGCGGCTTCAATGATGATGGCGTTGATAATGGCTGCACCCGCGATCGTGGACGTAGGACCAATTCTTTGAGAGCCGCCAGGGATATCTACAGCCGCATCTCCTACGGGGACGCAGGTGTCTATCACCAGATCGGCCAGCTCAAACAGACGTTTGCCGGAGGTATGACGAGAAATTGACAGGATCGACTGCGCGAGATTCGTGATTGCTATTATTTTCTTTATTCCGCGGAACCGCATTTCCAAGGCCATTTCGATCGGAACTGCATTGCGTCCGGAGTTGGAAATGATTATTGCAACATCGTTTGGGAGAATGTCTTGATGGGAAAGCAGCTTCTGTGCATAGCCGGATTCCCTTTCTGCGCGTGTGCTCTCCATGGCCCCGTGCAAGAACAGCAATCGTGGATCGAGGATTGGGTTGACCGGAGCGAGACCGCCGGCGCGATAAAAAGCTTCTTCAGAGATGATATGGGAATGGCCGCTTCCAAACACGTGCAGAATGCCTCCACTGGCGATGGCGGAGGCAACAATGCCGCCAGCTTCCAGGATAGCAGATGTCTGTTCCAATTCAATACGTATCAGAATCTCTCTCAATGCGTTGAAGTATTGAATCGATGTCATTGTTTCGCGATCTCCCATCTGGATGTTTTTGAATTTATCGGTGAAATTAGCATTGTGTTCAGTCCGCTATGAGTTACGGTTGAACCAACGATTATACACAATTATAACCGTAAATAAGAGGGAAGTATAAGATCAATTGCATTTCACCAATATGCTGGTGAACTAGGAATCTGTTGGCTTGGTTATCCCATAATTGATAAAGTGTGTTCTAACTGTAGAATCGTGGAACATATTTATATTGTTTTATACACGATTTGTGTGTAGGGAATTCTTTAGTACATTTAGGATAGGAGACAGGGAACGATGCTAGAGACGAGAGTATCTTATCGTATTGTTCTATTGCTGTTTGGAGCGCTCGGAGTCGTAAATGTTTCTGCGCAACATCATGCGCTACTTCCAACACCACGGCACATCATTTACGGCGCTGACAGCCTGTCGATGGAAAATCTTCGAATCCAGCTACTCCCTAATGCTGCGCCAGAAGACAGGTATGCTGCAAAACAGTTGTCGTCCTGCCTTGCGCTGAGAGAAGGCCAAAAGATTGCGGTCGAGAGCGGCCCGGCTTCATCGCCCACGATTAGGTTGACTCGAACTGGCCCGGTGGCCGCATTGCCGCAACCGGGAGAAAAGCCGGGGCCCGATTCCCGCGAAGCATATTCCATCGCAATTACGAAAAGAGGTGGCGAGATCAAGGCCAAATCCTCTGCTGGCCTATTTTATGGAGTTCAGACTCTCTGCCAGATAGTGGAAGCCGATGGCGCGATCCCGGAAGTCAAGATCGAAGACTGGCCTGCGATGGCGTATCGCGGAGTCTTGGTCGATATGAGCGAAGGTCCGTTACCTACCGAAGAGGAGGTCAAACGACAGATTGACTTTCTTTCTCGATGGAAAGTCAATCAGTATTATTTTTACAGCGAATCGAGCATTGAACTATCCGGTTATCCGCTGCTCAATCCAGGAGCACGCTTTTCCAAAGATCAGATTCGAAGCATTGTCGCTTATGCGCGACAGCGACACATCGATGTTATTCCCAGTCTTGAGCTATACGGACATCTGCACGATTTGTTTCGCATCGAAAAATACTCTTCCATGGCCGACTTTCCGCATGGAGGCGAATTCAACCCGAGAGACCCACGCGTCATGAAGCTAATCGCCAACTGGGCGGATCAGCTTTGCGGATTGTTTCCCAGCCCATTCGTCAATATAGGATTCGATGAGACATGGGAGATTCAGAAAGCTGCGCAATCGCAGGGGAAAGGCACAACTGCGGTCGATCTGTTCATCGAACAGTTAGGGAATGTAAGCCGACTCTTTGAGCGGCATGGCAAGATCGTGATGGCATGGGCGGACATCATGGTGAAGTATCCGGATATCGTCGCAAAATTGCCTCCGGGAACGATTGCCCTTCCCTGGTATTACGATCCTAATCCAGATCCTGAATACAAACACTGGCTCGGCCCGCTAGTCGAGCACCGAATTCCTCTTATTGTTACCACAGGGGTGAATAGCTGGGATGAGATATACCCTGATTACAACCTGACCTTTGCCAATATCGATACCTTCTTAGCTGCGGGAAAGAAAGCCAACGCCCTTGGCATGATCAATACAATCTGGACCGATGACAACCAGATGTTGATGCGCCTTTCCTGGCCCGGTCTTGCTTATGGAGCCGCCGCTGCCTGGCAGACAACTCCCGTTATTCGCGCAGCCTTCTTCTCCGACTATGCCGCCCAATTGTATGCGCCGCGAACGGCAGGCGAAGTTTCGATGGCATTAACGAAGTTATCTGCTAGTGAAACCCTGCTGCAGCACGCGATTGGGCATGACACAATGACTGAACTCTGGGAGAATCCATTCGATCCATCCATCCTGAAACGCTCTGAGGAGTACAAGGACGATCTTCGGAAAAGCCGGATACTGGCCGAGGAAGCCCAGGAGCATTTGTATCGCGCGGCGACGTTTACGAAGAATTCAGATCGATTGAATGAATTGCTATTCGCTGGCCAACTGCTAGATTATGCCGGAATGAAGTTCTTGTATAGCGCTGAAATCGCCGAACAGTGGCAAGCTCTCGGCCTACATCCTAGCCACCAACGCCTCGATGATGAGTTTTTAGCGGATGTAGCTTCGGAGATGCATGGGAAGCTGAAGGATTTAATGGACGAAATTACGGGGCTTCAGCCCCAATATCAGGAAGCTTGGCTGGTCCAGTACACACCCTACCGGTTGAAAACAGCGCTTGGGCGCTGGAATGCGGAATACGAGTTCTGGCGCAAGATGCAGGCACGCCTGCAATCGTTTTCCGAGAACTATCACAAGGGTAGCCCACTACCAACTTTCCAATCCATCGTCGGGTCGGATTGATTGCTGGCAACGGACATACATATCTATTTGGCATTGTTTGAAGGGAAAATCACCCTGATTCACAATATCTCGAACGGGTCATTCTATTGAGCTATACACAACAAGCATCGGCATCGGCGTCGGCCCCAAAACTCGACCGCGTTTTGACACTGAAGGACCTTATCCTTTATGGGATCGTCCTGATCATGCCGATTGCGCCCATACCGCTTTTTGGCGTGGTGCAGAAGCTCTCCGATGGGCATGCGGTCACGACAATTCTACTGGCAATGGTGACCATGATGCTGACTGCGTTCAGCTATGGCCGCATGGCCTCACTCTACCCTTCGGCAGGTTCAGCCTATACCTATGTGGGTCGCGGCCTCAATCTTCATCTGGGCTTTTTCGCGGGCTGGGCGATGCTGCTGGATTATCTTTTAGTCCCTCTCATTTGCACAATCTATGGAGCGCTTACGGTCGGACGACTGATTCCATCCGTCCCTTATGTCTTTTGGGCCGCATTCTTCGCTGCCTCTATGACCATCGTCAATTTACGAGGTATACGGGCTACCGCGACCGCCAACATGGTCATGATGATAGGCATGGTTGTTGTCATCCTCGTATTTATATTCATGGCAACTCACTGGCTTTTCCATTCAGAGGGATGGTCCGGGATCCTCTCGATCCGTCCATTTTATGATCCAAGCAAGTTTCATTGGAAAAGTATCGCCACAGGTACCTCAGTTGCCGCACTCACCTACGGCGGATTTGACGGGGTCAGCACCCTCTCAGAAGATGTTGAAAATCCCAGGCGCAATATTTTGATTGCTACTGTCTTCGTGTGTTTCTTTACTGGAATATTTGGCGGACTTCAAATCTATCTGGCGCAACGCGTGTCCCCTGGTTTTCAAAGCTTCCACAACATTGAAACCGCATTTATGGATGTAACGAGAATCGTGGGAGGGAAGTTCCTTTTCGATGCAATGGCAATTATTTTGATCGTTGCCAGTTTGGGCTCTGGATTGAGCGCTCAAGCGGGAGTATCTCGTCTTCTCTTCGGGATGGGAAGGGACAGGGTGCTGCCGCACCGCGTTTTCGCTCACTTGGACAGCAAACGGCACACGCCGGTCTATAGCATTTTGCTGGTAGGGGCATTCGTTTTTATTGGTTCTCTGCTACTGAACTATGAACGAGCGGCTGAATTGATCAACTTTGGGGCCTTCCTTGCCTTCATGGGGGTGAATGCGGCAGTGATCAAACAGTTTTATTTTGCGCGCAGCCGATCGGAGAGGCGCTTCCTGTTGGACGCATTGATCCCTGCACTAGGTTTTTTGTCCTGTCTCATTATCTGGCTGAATCTGCCCACTAAGTCGAAGATCTTGGGATCGCTCTGGTTACTGGTTGGCATTCTCTATGACGGGATAAAGACGCGCGGGTTTAAGTTTGCACCTTCGATCACGAGTCTTGGGGAATTATAAGGAGTTATCGATCAATGACACAAACCGTACAGGAACAAAAGGAGGCTACCATGGGTACAGCAGGCGTACCGCAACCTGAAAATATCTCAGCCCGCCCGATTGCAGGGGTGGCAAACACCAGAATTCTGTCGATCGATGCGCTGCGCGGTTTCGATATGCTCTGGCTAATGCAGGACGGGACCGGATTGGTGATGGCGATAGCAGTTGCGCTCCATCTACCGTTCCGCAGCGTTCTGGCCCATCAACTGGATCATACCCCGTGGGTGGGCTTCACCTGCTGGGACTTTATTGCACCCCTGTTTTTGTTCGTCGTCGGTCTAAGCCTGCCATTCGCGATCAGTCGTCGCGTGGCCCAGGGTGAACGAAGAAACGTACTGTTTCGCCATATAGCGAAGCGCACAGTCGTGCTGATATTGCTGGGACTGGTCTACAACGGCATCTTGCAGCTAAATTTTACCGATTTCAGGTACACCGGAGTTCTACAGCGAATCGGGCTGTCCTATTTTTTTGCGGCAGTGATCACGCTGAGGTGCCGGATTCGAACTCAAGTGCTCTGGACTGCTATTTTGCTCCTGGGCTATTGGGCGATGATGGCACTCATTCCCGTACCCGGCTTCGGGCATGGAGTCTATACCCAGGCTGGGAACCTGGAGGGCTATCTCGACCGACTATTTTTACCCGGCAAGTTTTGTTGCTATGTGTTTGGAGACAATGAAGGATACCTGAGTACGATTCCTTCGATCGCCACAGTAATGCTCGGGGTACTATGCGGGCACCTGATTCGGTCCTCGCTTACAAATTCCAGAAAACTTCAGGTGCTAGTGGGCGGAGGGATAGTGAGCCTGGCGGGAGGGCTGCTCTGGGGGACGACATTTCCCATCATCACCCGGTTATGGACGAGTTCGTACGTCCTGTATGCCAACGGCTGGGCCATGCTGTTGTTCGCGCTGTTTTACTGGATCATCGATGTTCGGGGGTATCGGAAGTGGGCGTTTCCACTGGTCGTTATCGGTATGAATGCAATTACGATCTATCTGCTACAGAATCTGTTCGATTTCAGCCAGGTCTCAAACATTTTTGTTGGAGGACTGGCGAACCACGCTGGAGCCTATCGAGTTCTCGTGACAGGTTCTGGAATTGTACTTGCGGAATGGCTATTCCTTTATTTTCTATATCGACAGAAGATATTTCTCAAAGCTTGATCCGGACTCGCTGAAATTCCCCGGGCCTAATTCACGGGACCCGGGATGAAACTACCCGACTGTCTGCTTCCCAAGCTTTAACTGATCGATGTCTCCATCTAAGAAATATCGCATGGTCAAAAGGAGCAGAATGCCTGCCACCGCATACAAGGTTGCAGACAGAGCGATCGCGTTCCCCAGCGTTACATACACCGCAAGAGAACCGACCAGTACCGGAGCGATTCCCCCGCCCAGCAACCAACCCACACAATTCATCAATCCGCTCACGGTCCCTCTGCTTTCTACTGGCACCACGTCGAACGCGGAGGCGAAGATATTCGAGTCGTATATGCCTTTGAAGAATCCCCAGCAAATCAGCGCGACAATCACCAGCATCAGAGAGCCGCTGAGTCCGCAGAGTACAACAAAGGGCATTCCGGCAAGGGCCCCAGCACATTGCACCCATACCCGACCGCGACGGCTTCGCTCTGCCAACCTGTCCGCCAGATAACCCCCGCAGACTGAGCCTCCCATGCTGGCGACTTGTGGATATACCGCCGCATCGAAGGCCGCCATCGAGAGACTGAGATGGAATCGGGAATATAGGTACATCGGCATCCAGGCCAGAAGCACCATGGCGACAAAATTGGCGCACGCGAACACTGCAGTTAGCGACAACAGAGACTTGATCCCGAGTAGGGAGTTAATGGCACGGAATGAAAGGGGCATCGAGGGAAGTGGCGCTGTAAGTTGGCTCGCGTCGGATTCGAGATCCGCACTTCCGCGCACCGGCTCGCGTAGCACACGAATCAACGCCAGACCCAGCAGGCAACCAAGTGCTCCAAAGACAAATAGGGCAGAGCGCCATCCATGCAGCTGGGCCATCAGACCGGCCCAATATCCGCCTCCCACGGTTCCCGCATAGACGCTGGTCTGTAGAATTCCCATGGCCCGCGAACGGGTGCGCTTGCCGTGGTAATCGCTGATCATCGACAGTGCGGCAGGATAATAAATGCATTCACCAATCCCTTCCGCGGCGCGAAAGATAAGCAGCTGAAAAAAGTCTCGCGATAGCGCCGACAGCAGGCAGACCACGCTCCACAACTCCAATCCACCCAATACCGCAGTCTTGCGGCGAATCCTGTCGACGAGAAATCCGGCGAACGGCCCTCCAAGTCCGTACACCACGGCAAAAGAGGAACCTAACAGGCCCAGTTGCACGGTAGTGAGCTTCATTTGTTTTTGCAATAAGGGAAAAATTGAAAAGAATGCCTGTCGGTCGGCGTAGCTAAAAAAGCAAACCAGCCAAAGCAACAGGACGACTGCCCAGTGGTAGATAATCGACGCCTCTGGAAGCGTTCCTTGCAAACCTAGGTTGGAACCATTGCGCGATAAAACTTTCATAGTGGATTGGCGCGAAGTCGAAGATCGCCGTCTGTGACAAGATCATTGGCAGATTGAGAACGTGCATCCAGGACCATCCAACTCCTGGCAGCACCGCCAGTCTTTCCGTCTGCAAAATTGTAGCCGGTGAAATGTCTATGGCTCTTTGTTCAATACAAAATACTCGTGTCGGTTGAGGGTTCGAGGAAGCCAAGGGGTTGTAAAATCTGTTGGGCTCCCAGACGCATCAATCCAAGCTCCGTTACGGACTGGAAGACTTGAAAGCCTTGTTGATAGTAGCGTAGTACGTCTTCAGCGCTGACTGCAGGGCGTCCGAGAAATTTATGATGACGATACGCGGCTGCCTGGATGGTTTCGATCGCCTCCTGCAGCTTCGGCTCATCCTGTCGGCCGCGCAGCCCGAGCGAAAAGGAGAGATCGCTGGTCCCGATAAAGAGGACGTCGACGCCCGGAGTGGCGGCGATTGCATCGATGTGGGGCAGCGCCCGCTCCTCCTCAATCACGCACACGGTCAACATGTGTGCGTCCGCAGAATCGTAGTAGTTCCCCGGCTCAGACCATGTCGAGGCTGCCAGGCCCGCGCCCGATCCGCGTAGACCGGCTGGCGGATAGCGACAGGAAAGAGCGGCAGAGCGAGCCAATTCGGGATCGGAGACAAAAGGAAAAATGACGCCGCTCACTCCCTGATCGAGCACTCGCTTGGCTGTCCACAGAGCCGCCACCGGTACGCGAGCAAAGACCGAGGCTTGAAGACTACACGTCGCCAGAACGATTCCACGCAGCGTTTCCAGCGACACCGGGGAGTGTTCCATCTCCACCCACAAAAAATGGAACCCGAGCTTGGCACCGAGTACCGCAGTTTCCAAGTTGCTGCTGGTAATCGTCAATCCAACAATAAATTCACCGGCAGCAAGTCGCGCACGCAGCGAGTTATTGTGCCGGTCTTCTTTTTCGGCATTTTCCTTGGAGTTTTCAATATCTCCCATATCAGGCGGGCTCCGTTGCAGGAATTGGGATCAGCCAAACTTCTGCCACTTGGCAGCCTCTTCCGTTACCTCCCAGCCCCGGTTCTCGTGTCCATGACAGCTTCAGTTCCCCGCTCGATGTTGCCTCTGGCGGAATGACGAAATCCTGCGGTACAGGCGGCCAGGAGCGCAGCATGTAAGGATGGATCTCAAGGACATCGTTGGCCATCAGGCGAAGCTTTATCTGCGATGCATCGCCCGAATACACCACCCGCAAGCGATATCGTGCCTGTCTATCCAGTCTTGGATAATGCAGGACGAGAGGGGTATCGTACAAGGTTTCCGCCCAACATTTCCAAGCCATCGGGGCCTTGTCCTGGAGCGTGTCCGGATAGTTGAAGTTGATCCGTGCCGAGGTCCGGGAATCGGGGTCCTTCACGCTTCCCGGACCTGTAACCAGATGCGGACGGTTGGACACATTTCCCAACTCGTCGTAAAAACCACCCGGGCCGGGGTCGGTGCGGAACAACAATGTATGAATCGCTGCAACCTGTGCCATCGGATCGGACATCTTGAGGATTTCCAGGATCTGTCTACGCATCCAGGTTGTATCGCTCACCGGAGTATCGAGCGTATCCAGATTTGCCCCTCGCTCCACAGCCTCGCCCTGATAGCGCTCGACGGCAAGTTGCATTCGGATGCTTTGAAACAGTGCCGCTGCCAGCTCGCCGACGTGCGTACGCAACTCGCCCGCTGTGGGCTGAGCGATCGTATCTTCGAGAATGGTCTGCGCCTTGGCAAGCAACGGTTCCGGGGGCAGACCATTCGGCGGCATAGTAGCCGGGGGGCTTCCAATACTCAACGGTACTGCGCCCCAGCCAATTTCCAGCGCACGTTCCAGATGGGCGCGCGCCTGCTGCACAGACGCCGTTTCGACCAGCAAGCGACGGCGCACATATGTGTCGAAGTACGCGCGGTAGAGCGCCTGCTGAAACCTCCAGTTTTGCATCACAGCAGGAGAACAAGTTCGCTCCATGTCCTGGAAACGTTCCAGCGTAATCTCCACGCCACTATTGGTCGCCAGCGGCCCTTGCCAATTCGATTCCAAATGCAGCAACCCTTGTGCGAAACCTTGCGTCTGCTCAGTTCCAAGAAAGTAATGCGCAAAATCACGGAGCATGTCCGCGACCGACTGCCTTGAGTCCCACCCCAGCGCGCTCCAGACGAACTTGTTTACATCGTCGTTGCAGCCTTCGGAATATGTGATGAAGCCGACCGTATCCGGCAGGGTGCGCCGCAGGATATTCGCCTCACCTATCGGACGTGGGTTGATGACTTCCCGCCCTTCGGTCAACGCAAAAGCCACATCCCAGTTCGGCACAGGATATTGGCATTCCAAACTGTGCGTAATATCGGGATAACAGCGGATAGGATAGCTTGGCGGTAACGCCTCGCGCAGGTTTGCCTCCGAAAGTCGTACACCGGGACCGAAAACAATCCCGTCCAGCCACTGCCTAGTGCTCTCCTGCCGCACAATTCCGAGAAACTCCTGCATCCAGTCTGCGTTGAACCCTTGCGGCGATATCCACATTTGCGCCTGCGGATGATATTGGCGCAGATTTTTCTTTTGCTTTTCAAGAAATGGCAGCAGATACTTCGGTTCCGTGTGCCCAGGGTCGCCCCCTGGAACAAATACAGCATCGACGCGCGGCAACATAGCAAAGATACGGCCCCAGTCCTTCAGCGCATTTTCCACGGTTGCCGGATTGCTATAGTCGCGATCCATCGCCGGATACCAGACCCACACATCCAATCCATAACTGTCGGCGATCCGCGACATCTCCACCATCATCTGACTAGGCGGAAGAGTAAAGTGAGGGCTATCGGGAAGATCATCCGAGTGGGGAGGAATCAGTTCGATGGCGTTGGTCCCGAAGATGGCCAGATCGCGGATGTACTGGTCCCACATCTCGACCGACCAGGCATCGTAGGCATTTGTCTTCGGGCGATATCCGAGCTGGTGTCCACGCAGCCGGTATTCTGGATGGTTCACAATATCCAAGGGTGGGCCAGAGATGACGGCCTCTTGCCTGCCAAAATCGATCAGGCGTAGCAGCTTGCCCACGCCAAATAAAAGCCCACGTTCATCGGCACCAAACACTGCAATCCATTTTCCATCACGATCTTGCCCGCTTCGCAAAAGAAATCCTTCGGTCTGCAATCTATCGATGATTGACTCCAGGACTAAGTTGTGCGCCGGCAGATTCTCGACCGATTGCCGCGTGGCGAGGTAAATGGTGACCCGCATGTTGGGTCTCTTATCGTTCCCGACCGGCCAAGTAATTCCACTGCGCTTCGCCGCCTCTTCGATTAGCATCTGCGCTGCCTTCGCCTCACGGGCACTCGCGGAGGGACTGAGAACGACCACGGTATCCCGCAAGTCGATGTCGGTTCTTTCCTGTGCCAGTATCCACGGAGAAGTTACTGCGGCTGCTGTCGCAAGCCTGAGAAAGTTTCGACGCTTCATTACACTCAGTCTCCGGATTTCAACGCCCCAAGAATTGAAACTAGCTGGCTGAAATCTCAGCGATCAGCCGTAAGTATAATGTATACAACCTGAATCTTTTATGCCAACATAATATAGATATATTGCCTTGTTTGCTCAAATACGCTATACAGGCCCGCCGGAGAGCAGTTATGGGACGTAA
>JAJZAL010000152.1 GCA_021799405.1 Acidobacteriota bacterium | reverse complement strand
CCGCTCTGCCCCTGCTCGGAAACCAAACCACGCCACTTTGCCCACTCCTCCGCTCGACGCCGGCTCATTGCATAAGAGTGCTACCACCGGAGGCGCCGCACAAGATGGGCTTTGCATAACGCTCACGTGATATCGGGACGGTTAGCCAAGAGGCTTCTCATCCACTCCTCGTGAACGTCTGCGGACCACTTAGCGCGAAATACACCCGTCAACGCGAGGTGCATTAGGAAATTGCGCAGCTCGGCGGGGTAGAGTACGTTCGCATCATAGAAGACGATGAATGCTGCCAAGATTTAGATCCCGATCTCCTGGTCATACGCGGCCAGCTCCGCAAGTGCCGCGCGACGCTCTGCGTCGGCGGCGCGCTTGTAGGACATCAAAGCCTCAAACCGAACTCGACGATGGGTGCCGACCTTTCGATATACAATCTTGCCTTCGTCCAGGAGTTGAATCAGCGAAGGTCGTGAGATGTTCAGCATGTCCGCCGCCTCCTGCGTCGTGAGCTCCGCGTGAACAGGAATCAGGGTGACGGCATTACCACGGGCCATCTCCTCCAGAATGCGAACGAGCATCTTGACTGCGGAAGCAGGAATCCGCAAGGTCTCCTCTTTAGAAGCGTCGAGAACACGAAAGCTCACTGGAGCAGAGGAACGTATTCGCCGAGCCAGCAATCGGCTGCTCTCCCTCGCGAGAGAAGCGTCTGATTCGGTCGGAAGTGCGCGGGTCAGCAGAATTTGAGACATCTCGTTTACCTCTCGATCATCATGTCAAATAATCGAAGCAAATGCAATCGTTCGCAGCATCCGAAACTGCCTGAGCTTTAGCAGGTTCACAATTCCTCCCGGTTAACCCTTTAGCGTGAGTATGAGGTTAGCGACCCCCTGTAGAAGCTGCGCCGCATTTTGCGAAGATTGGATTGGGGTGTTTTCACCGCCGAGAACGACAATGGTGCCGGGTTGATTGACAACAGCGGAACCTTCGACGACAAAATCCAGGTCGTGAAGCGATCCGATGAACCTGGTCTTCTCGGGAGGCTTTGACAGATAAGAGATGTGAAGCTCCATGGCCCCGGTCTGGTCGCGCTGAACTTGGGCTTGAGTGATCTGACTGAAGAGGATCGAAGGTGGAATTTTGCATCCTTTGATCGCGGGGGTCGCGACCACATCGATTCCAGAATTCGATATGGTGATGGTGGCGCTATGAACCATTCGGCGCGGAAAGTTGTGCACATGCATAAGCATCACGGTGACGGCTTCCCCGTTGCGGATGGCCCCATTGCCGGAATTCACGAAGGTATTCATGTCTCCAGTTTGAAAGGACGCTTCGGCAAGAATTGCCTCGGCTTTGACATCTGCTGGATTTAACTTGAGAATCTCGTGGGCATCTTCGATCGCTCCGGGAGGATTACCGACACCGAGTTTGGTGTTGGCATCCGCAAGGCGGCCAGCAATATAGGCGGGGTCCACTTCCAATTGTGCCCGTTCGGCATGATGCTCGCCGGCGGCGATCTGGAACGTGCGCGTCTGATTCACGTAGCCGTGTGCCGAAAAGGTGACGGTGTAGGCTCCCGGCGGGCACCGAACTGCGTTGAGGGCCTCAGAAAAGGACGCAGGTCCGGTCACCGATACCGCTGCGAAGGCGGGCTGGGCAGATACAGTCAAGAGTCCACCAGCCCAGGCAAGAGGTGCGGAAAGCTGGCGCGCTTCACGATCGCCGAGAGTGAAGGATTGCTGTGCGGGGTGGAAACCATCCTTGTTGAGCATCAGAGTGTGTTCACCGGGAAGAACGTCCTGGAGAGACAGGAGCCCCGCAGAATCAGCTTGGCCGGCTGCCTTGCCGTCAAGAGTTACCGCTGCCCCCGGCTCCGTATGAATCTGAACACTTCCTGTCTGGACAAGATCTCGAAGCGCCGTAATCGTTTGGGGGCCGGCACCTATGTTGCCAAAGGACGAGACCTCGGCTTCTGTGGCCGGGAAGCCAACACCGCGCGACTGAACTTGCTCTGCGATGAAAGCATCGGAAGCACGTATCCGGATGAGGTGCTGCAGTTGGGCCTGAGTCAATTTCGGAGCGCGCCGCGGACCGGTCGCCGAGGAGCCGGTTTCATGGCTCGACGCTGCAGGTTGGTGTGCTCTAGAGATTGCCGCGAGCGTTAGCGGGCCAGCTCCTTTTACACGTAGCGAATCCAGAATGGCCGAAGTCGGTGAGAACGAAATTCCACGTCGCTCGATTTGGGTGCTCATGGTGGAGTCGGGTACGCCGTGCATGACCAGTTCTTCTATTTGAGAGAGTGTTAGGTTTTGGACAGCCGTCTGCTGGCCCGATACTGGAATCGGTCCAGGAAGCGTCAAAGGAGCGCCAATCAACAGCGCCACAGGCAGCCAGGACCGCCGAACCAAGCGTACACAGTGATGTTTCAATGCTCCGATTTTCATGACCCGTTTCTCTCTTGATCAAGCGAATCCACTTGTTCTGTAATTCGGTCCTTCGCTGCTTACTGCTAGCGAGGCCCAAGGCTGAATGTCAGATGAACGGTTGTTTCCACCTCAACTGGCTCGTTATTAATCAGGTAAGGTTTGTATTGCCACGTCCTCACGGCATCCAGTGCGGATGCCTGAAGCATGGAGGGACCGGAGATAACGCGAACCTTTTCTACCGAGCCCGACTCCGAGATGATGGCGTCCAGGACGACTGTCCCCGAAATGCCAGCTGCTTTGGCGATGGGCGGATAGATCGGGGATGCCCCCGCAATTCTTCTTGTGGCCATTTCTTCGTTGGGAACTATCGGATATCTGGAATCGTGCGCTCCAACAGAACTGCGGGATGTTTGGTTTGAGGAGCTAGTGTCCCCGCTCCCTTGCTCCGCCGACGGGTTCACAGTGCTAATACCCTCTGCCCCTGCTGCCGCGACGCCAGCCACAAATTCTGCATAGACAGGTATCTGTGCGAAATCGTACGTTATCCATGCCCCGCCGCCCGGAGCGATCTTCAACGCAAACGCGAAGGTATTGATGCCGCTTGGCCTGTCGACCTCCACATTGATGTAGGTTGGCATCCCAGGAAATAACCTGCACGGGTATCCTTTACCCGCGCAATGAATATAGTTGCTGTCAACGCCGTTGAGCCAGACATTGAAGCTTCCTTCGTTGTCCTCTCCTTCGGAGTCGCCGAGATAGAGGCTTTCGCTTTCCGATCCCCCGATGGGCTGGACATAAAGCCGGAAGCTGACCTTCCCTGCGGCTATATACCGCCCGGAAGAGATTCGGACGACATATTGCCCTTCGTCGCCGGAGAGCGGTTTGAACCACTGAGTGGACGCCGGTGGTGGAGCGCTTGTCGATGGCTGTGAGGAGGCGGGTGGTGTTGCGAGATCTGGTTGCTTCCTCATAGGTCCCGAACTACCGCTGAGACCTTTCGCCGTAGGCGTCTCCGAGTTGAACGACTCAATTGCCGTCAATGTCGATGGTCCGGCTCCTGTAGCACGCAGCGATTGACGGATAGCCGGAGTAGGCGCAAACGAGATTCCTCGCCGTTCGATCTGTGCACCTAGGGTTGAATCGGGCACACCATGCACGATCAAGCCTTCTATCTGCGAGAGAGTGAGCTTTGGAAGACCCACCTGCTGACTCCGAACGTGAGGCGTTCCAAAGATCGTCGTGGCTGCAAGCAGAAGGGTGGCAACCAGCATCTGACACCAACCCCGGCAGAATCGACCGTGTGATAGCGCAGTTCTGTTCATAAAACGACCTCCCACATGCTACGAAGACGGAATGACTGGGGAGGAGGCGGTGCAGCTCTCTCCCAGTATCGCGTAGCGAATTTTTCCAGTTGAATCAGCACAAAAGATTCGTCCTGCGTGTCCAGGGAACGGCGTGGCCGTAAGTTGGTAATTGAAGTTTGTGCCGCCAGTGGCTGTGCCCGGAGGAATTGTGAGAGAGAATTGATAGTTGTTTTCGGCACCCGTCGCCAGAGCTGCAGCGATGAGACCGGCATGCTTCTCGTCGGGATTGCCGTTCGTTGCCGGCCCCAGCGCGATCAGAGACGAGGCAAAGCCAACTGTGGGAAAGGTATTCGAATAGCTGGTCTCGGCGTTTACCAAGGCCATCATCGAGTTGAGCGCGCTTGCTTCGTTAGGGAGGTCCTCGGCCAGCGTATCCAGCATCGCTCCTTTGTACCAACCGGCCAGCACTTTGCCCGACGTGGAGATAGGAACAAGTTGCCCACCGATGGTTCCAATGAACACCTTGCCATAGATCACCGGAATGCCGGTGAGGGCTTTGGACGGCTTCACTACCCACTTACCATCTCTGGATATCAACCCCATTCCGTCGCTGGTGGTTACTGGCTGAAGGTCGCCTTCTCTCGGCTGGATGTTGTATTGCCCCGGATTCACAACATATTTGCCTGCCTTATTGATTACTCCTTGATTTCCGGACACGGAAACAACGGCAAGACCACCGGAAAACATGGTTGCGGCATCGAATTGGGGATTGATGACGATATTGCCGGATGTGTTGATGTAGCCCCACTTGTTGTTGATCTGAACCGCTGCCAGACTCTCGGAAAAGGTGGACTCAGAGTCAAACTGGGGCCTGATCGCGAAAGTTCCGTTGCTGTCGATATACCCGCACTGACCGAGACAAGCTCCCGCCAGACCGTCCGAAAATCCGTCGTGATCGGCAGCCTGGAAGCGGGGTTTTATCGCATAGACTCCCGCCCTGTTAATAAATCCCCAAAGACCTGCGGACAGTACCGCTGCCAGTCCTTCATGGAAGTGGCTGGCTTGGTCAAACTGCGGGTTGATCGCATAGTGCCCTGTTTTGTCAATGTAGCCGTCCTTGTTACCCAATACGACTACTGCAAGTCCTCCGATAAAAGAGCCTGCCGAATCGAACTGGTTGGGTATCACCAGGCGTCCGCCGGTATCGATATAACCCCACTTGCCACCCTTCAGAACCCCGCAGAGGCCTTCGCTGAAAGCAATCGGCTGGCCCAAAACAGAACCAGCCGCATACTCATCCCACTCCGGCTGGATGAGAACCTTGCCGTCGGCGTCGATGAAGCCCCACTTCCCAATCTTTCCATCCGCGGTCGGGGTTCGAAAGGGATAAATTCCAGGGTCCTGCACATGGTAGGCTGGCGCGGGACGATGGAACCACCACCAGCCGGCTCCGGCTGTAGCGGCGACAATGAGAGCCAATACTCCGACAATGATCTTTTTCGCTGGGGACCATGGCGCGCGCACTTTGACGGGTGTGGCGGCCACACTTACGGGCGGTGGGGCCGCAGCCGCAGTCGCGGTTCCCGCTGCCGCATCTGAAGCGGCTGCAGCTCGTAAAGGCGCACCGCAGCTTCCACAAAATCGTCTTCCCTCGGCAATCTGAGTTCCACAATTTCCACAAAACATAAGGGTTCCAGTCTCCTTTGGTATTTATCGGGTCGATCTTGCCAACTCGGCGATCATGATGAGTCCACCGGCGGCGATTGAACAGAACCCCAATCCCAGCAGCCAGAGCCCAGCTCCGGATACGGATTGAATCATCGGCACAAAGAACAGAACTCCGATAACCCCAGGTCCGAACAGGGACCCAATCATCACCTGGAAGCCGCCAATCAACAGTTTTTTCGCGGAGGCGGCCTTTCTCGAGAAGTAGAACAGCACTCCAGAGGCAATGGCCGCCAACAAAATGAAATAGACAGCTCCCACTAACTTGGCTGCATCGACACCGGAAAGGCTGACGTGGCTGAGCCCCGAGGCACCTATCTGGCCGAGCAAACCTACGAGTTCGCCGAGGTCTCGCGAAGAAATCCACGGCAGAAAGAAGCCCAACGTGGCCGCAATTGCACCTGCGCAGACGAATTTCTCTCCGAGCGTCAACGAATTCAGGAGTGATTTCCCTATTTGCGCGACTTCTCCTGCGGAAGGGAGCGCAGGCTGTGCGGGCACTGCCCCGGCTATTACAGGATTGCTGTTGACGATCGATCCAGACCGAATGTCTGTTCCGCAGAACTCGCAGAACGACACACCTTCGGAATTTGGCTTCGCACAAGCGGAACAGTTCATAGAGAGTCGTCTCCTTCCAAAATGTTTGTTTTCGGGGAACGAGCGAGCTTTCAGTAGCGACCAAACTTAATCGCCAGATTCCTGCCGACTCACAAACAGAGAGCGCACTCATTCAGTTTTCCCATGTTGAACCTTCATCCTGATCTCAGGCTGTCTCCCAAGCATTTCTCGGCTTAGTTTGATGTTACGGTGGAGAAGACCGAAGTCAACGTATCGGCACCGCTGCCGCCACAGCGAGGACACTCTATCTCTCCTCGGCCATGACAGCGTGGACATTTTGTGCCTGCAACCAGAAGGGTCACTTCGACACCACTTCCATCGCATCGGGTGCAGGTGACAATTTCAGTGCCGCGACACATTGGACACTTGCTACTCATATATCGCTTGCTCTTTCACTTTCTCCTGCACTTCGATGCCCCCGTGCAAACCTATGGCTGATAGCGCCATAGATCGTTAAGAGTGCCAAACATTCCGGTCGAATCGAAACCTTCGCCTGCGAACATCCAGAGGTCCCCACTTGTATCGATCCAACCAACGGCCGTATCGCGACTCCCAGGGACATTCGCAGCACTTGGAGCGCCTAATGTTCCGTACACGCCGTATGCACGGGTCATGTCGCCTCCACTCACCCAAGTCCATTCCTTGCTCGCCGGATTGAACTCCCACAGGTCATTGAGGTCACCCTGCGCCCCTGTGATATCCACGCCATCGCCCCCGAACAACCAGAGATTTCCGTTCTTATCAGTCCAACTCAGAGCGATATAACGACTTCCCGGAAAATTGGCGGCGGCGGCAACACCTTGGGTGCCGTAAATGCCCAACGCGCCACCTACATTGCTCCCACCAACCCACGTCCACGTCTTCGCCGAAGGATCAAATTTCCAAAGATCATTCAGAAAACCGGTCCCCGTACCATACCCTCCGAACAGCCAAAGATCGCCGCTATTATCGATCCAACTGGCGGTACCGTAGCGGCTTCCAGGAGTGTTGGTGGTCGATGGTGTGCCCAGCGTTCCATAGATGCCGATCGAATCCACAGTGGCCGCTCCACTTATCCAGATCCAGGTTTTGCTAGTGGCATTGAATTCCCATAAATCGTTGAGTTGGCCATAAAATCCAGTTGAATCCAAACCATCGCCGCCAAAGACCCAAAAGTCGCCATCACGGTCGATCCAACTGGAGGTGAAGTAACGACCTCCGGGCATATTGGTAGTCGATGGCACACCCAATGTTCCGTAGACGCCACCCAAATCTGCAGCAATGCCGCCACTAATCCAAGTCCATTCCTGAGTGCTCGGATCGAACTCCCAAAGGTCGTTGAGATATCCTGTCATTCCAATTGAATCGTTACCCTGGCCTCCGAAAAGCCAAAGGTTACCGCTACTATCGATCCAACCGGTTGCCCACACTCTACCGCCAGGCACATTATTCGCTGCGGGCGTGCCTCGCGTACCGTAGACACCGTTGGCGCCGATTGTTTGGCTTCCACTCACCCAAGTCCACTCCTTGGTTATCGGATTGAATTCCCATAGATCGTTGAGCGGGTCCTGCGCACCGGTCGCATCGGAACCGTATCCTCCGAACAGCCAAAGATCACCCTTGCTGTCCGTCCAACTTACGGCACCATTTCGAGATCCAGGAATATTGGTGGCGGCGGGGACGCCTTTGGTGCCGTACACACCCAGCGCAAAGGCTCTATCGCTTCCGCTCATCCATGTCCATTCATTCGGATTTGACGAAGGAGCAGTTACAGTCACCGTTGCTGTGAAACTCTGAGAAGTATCCGCTGCGTTGGTCGCAATAACGTAGAACATACCTGTCGTATTGGGAGCAGTGTATAGACCTGCACTTGTAATCGTGCCATCCGCAGTGCCTCCCGTCACGGTCCAATTCACCGTGCCACCGCCGGAGATTGTAGCTGTAAATTGTTGCGTTCCGCCTTCGGCGAGAGCCACGGACGCTGGGCTGACCGTTACCGCTCCAGAGGGTTCGATGGTTACGCTGGCGGAGCCGCTGACGCTGGCATCAGCCTGGCTCGTAGCAGTCACCGTGACCGTTGTAGGACTTGGGACAGTTGTCGGGGCCGTATACAGGCCCGCTGCGCTGATCGTCCCCACGGTGGTATCGCCACCAATCGATCCATTCACGCTCCAAGTGACGGCGGTATTCGACAGGCCCGTCACCGTCGGAGTGAACGCCTGGTGACCGCTGACAGGAACTTGCACGGCGACGGGAGAAACCGTAATCGCTGCAGTGGGAGTGGACGACGGGCAATTCGCAGAGCAGATTGTTTCAATAACGCTGATGCTTGCCCCGCTATCTGGGTCATATACCCAGACACCATAGTTACCGGGCACCTTAGATGGTGGAGTTGGATCGGTCCAAGTGAGCGTGCCATCGGCCTGAGCGGTGACAACGATGGGGGTGTCCTCGGTTCCAGTTGTGTCCTGAACATAGATGCTCAGTGGCTTTCCTGGAGTAAAACCGCTACCCGTAAATGTAAATACAGACCCCGGAGGTCCTGAACAGGAGTGGCTATCCACGCACGAAGCATCGGTTGAGAACGTGGTGATTTCCAACTTGGGAGGTTGGCTGTTATTTAGCTGTAGCTCAAGATCCTCAAGGACACCTATGTTGCCTACCATCTCTGTGTGGAAGAGGGGCAAAGCCGGGATTCGGTAGAGCGGGATGTTTAGACCGGCGCCAAAAGCACTGTCGAGGCCCACGACTCCATCAAATGGTTCCTGTGTGAAGTCTCCGAAGCAATTATTGATACAAGCTCCAAGCGGAATATACTCGCCCGCAACTTTTGGGTCCGGAAATGTTCCGCCTACCATGACGACCGGAACCTGCGAGAGTGTCTGATCCTGCAACCACTTGTTTCTCACACTCTGTAGCACACCACTGCCAGAGCTGTCGGTTGCGAGATCGGCTGCAAACTGACTATTCAACAACCCTTGCATTCCCCCAATAGATTCGGGTGGAAACACCATCTGTAGAAATGGAAAGTTGCCTATCGCGGTGAGTAATGCATATCTTCCAGTCCCGAGCGGACCAGCCACCGCATTTGCGAGAGGTGTTCCAAGGATCGGTCCGGCAACAGTGATGAAATGCTGCACGGAAGATTTGGCCGCCGTATCCTGCGTCAGCGCGGAAATCGTCACAGGAACACCTTCGCTATGTGCCAAGATATCGATGGGTACACCGGGAGAGCAAGCGGCTATCTGGTCCAGATACCCTGCCACTGTTTTGCCATTCTGTTGCAGACCATTCCACCATTCATAGTCGATGCCGAAGACGGGACCGTAATTCCCTTTGGAAAGGAAGTTCGTGGTTCCTAACATATTTGTGTAGGAACTCTCCACGGAACTGAGCATCCCATGGATGACCACTAATGTTTTTTGGCCCGAAGTAGCCGGTGCCGGGCATTGCTGAGACGGGACAAAAGGAAGGAACTGTCCAGCAGTTGGAGTCCAGACTAATAATCCCTGGGTTGGAGCATTAACGGGCCTTGCTGCGAGATCTACAAAATACACTCCGATGGTCAGCTTCGCAGCTGTAGCCGAACCCAAAGCTCCACCGATTGCGCTGAGGCAGCCTTGAGAAACGACAGCATCGGCGGTCTGCGTCGTTGCGTCGATGGTATCGGATATGCCTTGGTAAAGAACTGCGCCAGCCTGATTGGCGAAGCTCGCGAGCGCCGCTGCCGTGCTGGCCACGGAAGGCAAATTAACTCCGAAGTTGAAGTTAAAGCTAAGTCCAGCCAGAAGACCTCCAGAAGTTGCTGATCGACTGATCCCTGCTGTGTCTCGGGTCGCTGTGCTTTGGGGCTGTAGCTGTCCAGAAAAACTCAAATAAAGCGCGGGGCCGATTCCAGCAAGTAGCTGATTTTGCGGCTGATTGAGCGGAACGGAATTTTCTGAGAGTGTGACCGTTTGGTCGGCGGCCAACAGTCCTGCCGGAATCGTTACGCTGCTTCCATCCGGCAGGGTAATTGTTCCTCCAGCGGACGCGCTGATCGTCTGGGAAACACTGGCAATCTTCCCTGCGACAATCAGTGGTGACGAAGCGGACTTTGTCGTGTCGGTGACGCTGGTCGCGGTGAGCGCAACTGTGAAGGGCGTAGGTACTGTGGCAGGCGCAGTGTAAAGGCCAGCCGTCGATACAGTGCCCACCGTGGCATTTCCGCCCTGGACGCCGCTCACTGCCCAGGTCACTGCCGAGCTGAAGCTGCCCGTTCCCTGAACGGTGGCCGAGCACTGGCTGGTCTGGCCGACATTGACCGTTGCGGACGCACAGGAAACGGCCACTGATGTAACGGAAGCTGTTGGCGGAGGGGTCGGAGTCTGCCCTCCCATACCGCTGCCACCGCAACCGCCTAGCAGAGATGCAAGCATAGCAATGGAAGCGAACCGGACTGACCGGCCAAAAGCTCTTCTTTCCCAACCCCTCATCACTGTAACCAAAGCAACCTCACTTCACGCAGCATCATCGGGCCGGGGAGGGGTTCCCGGATGACAGTTCTGCATTGGCGGCGCAAATCCACGTGAAAAATCATTGGATCTGGCTGCGAGCGAAATCCCTTGTATAAGGAAGGACTAACGGCTACTCTTTTGCAAGAGACCAGTTGTGACTGGAATTGACTTTTATTGACATTGGCCTTGTGGCCTGTGGATTTTGCTCCTTGGTTCCCTTCCGCCTGACCCACAGCCCAAAATTTTTGCGGCTATCGCCTATGGCAAGTCAAACCACAACGGACGACCGGCTGGATGGATGGGAAGCCATCGCCCACTACCTGGGATGGACCCCACGAACAGTAATTCGCTGGGAAAAGCAAAAAGGGCTTCCCGTGCATCGGGTGGCGGGCGGGAAACGGCAACCGGTCTACGCCTACCGACATGAAATCGATCTCTGGTTTCAAAAGATCGGAGCTTCCGGCCTAGTAGACGTATCTACGCCTGCCGACCCTAGGTCTGAGCCGGACGCTGTTCTCCACGCAGAACCCATCATCGGTGCCCGGACCGCTGGGCTCGGGTCTCGATGGTTGACCGGCAAGGAAGCCGTGGCCTTGGTCGTTGTTTGCGTGGTGTTTTTCGCCGCCTTTGCGCTGCGGCAAACCTCGTCAGAACTGACCGTAGGGAATCCTACTCGGATGACTCGATCGCAGACTCGCATCTTGTCGCCTCTCCTGACCGACGGTGCGCAGATCTTCTATCCGCGATATGAAAACGGTATGTATAGCGTCGCAGCGGTGTCAGCAAAAGGCGGGGAGAGCACGACCGTTGCCACGAGCATCGCCAATCCGGAACTATGCGACATTACTCCGGATGGCAAAACGATGCTTCTCAGAAACCTTATCCACTCCAGGGACGATGAAGAGCCAATGTACATCCAGTCCATAGGCGGGCAAGCGCAAAGGGTAGGAGATATCCTGGCCTACGATGCAGCCTGGACTCCCCATGCGAAACGCATCATTTACTCCGCCGACGGCATAGTCTACTCGACGGACTTGAAAGGCAAGTCCAAGCGGCAGTTATTCAGTGTTCCAGGCAATGCCTTCTGGTTTCGGTGGGCGCCAGACGGCAAAAGACTGCGCTTCACCGTAATTGATAAGAAGACTGAGGACACCTCGATCTGGGAAGTAACAATGGACGGTAGAGCACCTCACAGGCTGTTTTCAAAGCTGCAACATCTTCTGTGCTGCGGTTCGTGGACGCCGGACGGCAAGTACTTCTTATTTCAAGTCCGCGTCGAAAGCATGTTCCAAATTTGGGCTCAGCGAGATCGATATCTTGAACTATTACCGATCCGTAACCGGCCATTCCCACTGGTTTCCGGAGCCGTGAGCTATCGGGGCCCTCTTCCCAGCAAAGATGGAAGAAAGCTGATCGTGCGTGCCGAGGCGCCTAAAGGGGAACTCGTGCGGTACGACTTCAAACTCGGGGAGTTTATTTCCATCCTGCCATCCATCTCCGCGAGAACATTGGCATATTCCAAGGACAAAAATTGGATCGCATACACAAGCCTGGCGGATAACAATCTGTGGCGGTGCCGCGCGGATGGAACGAACTGGCTTCAGCTCACGCAGAACTTCAAGGACACGATCATGCCCCGCTGGTCGCCGGACGGAAAAACGATCGCGTTCATGGGCCTCGGTTTCACCGGAGATTGGGGAATCTTTTCCGTCCCTGCGAGCGGCGGAACCATCCGCTCCTTATCCCACGAGAGTCGGGCGAAGGGTTATCCTGACTGGTCGCTCGACGGGCAGCGGTTGGCGTTTAGCGATGTACCTCCCGTATCGCGACCCAAAGGAATTTATATTTTGGATCTGCGCTCGCACAAAGCCGCAACGCTGCCGCAATCGACGGGCTATTTCTCGCCGCGCTGGTCGCCGGATGGCCGCTTTCTTGTTGCGCTTCATGCGGGCGATCAGTATCTGTACTTGTTCGACTCCGATTCCGGAAAGTGGCGACCTCTGGCCCAGGTCCCAGCCTGCTATCCAAACTGGTCGCACGATGGCAAGTATGTCTATTTTCGTCCCGCGACTGCCGACAGCCGCGCGATCTTCCGTGTTGCGGTAGCTACTCGTAATGTAGAAAAGGTTGCGAGCCTCGCGGGTGTTGAACGCGGCCCGTTCTTTCTGGGTGACTGGATCGGGCTTGCGCCGGACGACTCGCCAATTACAGTTCGCAATTCCACCATCGAAGACATCTACGCGTGGGATTTGAACACCAAGTAAACGATTTACGAGGGCGATTGCATTCGAGACAAAGTTATTTGAGAATCCATATTTCTTCTACTGATCCGGCATGAAACGAATGCGTGATTTCAACGTCTAACATGGCATGAGTTCATGCGATGGAAGGAAGTTGCCTGAGGCTGTGCTGAATGAGCG
>JAJZAL010000151.1 GCA_021799405.1 Acidobacteriota bacterium | reverse complement strand
GACGACGCTGGCCATCTTTGTCGGCGGCATGGTGCGCTGGTTCGCCGACCAGGCCGCGCGCCGCGCCGGCGAAGCCGCCGAGGCGGAGAGCGAAATCTCGCCCGGCTCGCTCTATGCCTCCGGCCTGATTGCCGCGGGTGGTGTCGTGGGCCTGATGGGCGTGGCATTGAAAGGCTACGAATCCGCCACCGACAAAGGCGACATCCTCAACTTCCCGCACACGTTTTTGGATCACTCATGGGTGTCGGTCGTGGCCTTCGCCATGCTGGCGTTTTCGCTGTATTACTTCGCGAGGAAACCGCTAAAGAAATAACAGCACTTTTTGCCCGATGGCTGGCGGCCAACTCATTCACTCTGCTGTACACGCTTCATATACTGGAATCCATGAGCGGGCCACCTGCCCAGTTGCAGGCTACCTCGCCCGCGGATGCGTCTTGTCGTAGACGGCGGTTAACTGCGCGGTGGTGAGCTGCGTGTAGCGCTGCGTGGTGGAGAGCCGTTCGTGGCCGAGCAGTTCCTGAATGGCGCGCAGGTCGGCGCCTTCTTCCAGCAGGTGCGTGCCGAAGGCGTGGCGCAGCGTGTGCGGGTGCACGTCGGCGGAGAGGCCGCGCAGGATGGCGATGCGCTTGACAATGCGGCCCACGCTGCGCGTGGTGAGCCGCGCGCGGCTGCTGGCCTTGTTCAGACCGCGCAGTTGCAGATTCAGGAATAGTGCCGGCGTCGCCCCATTGGCCGCGGCCAGCCGGGCCGTGCGCTCGGCCATATACGCCCGCAGCGCCTCGGCGGCAGCGTCGCCCAGCGGAACGTAACGCTGCTTCTGGCCCTTGCCTCGCACCAGCACGGCTTCGTTGGCCCAGTGAATGTCATCGAGGTTCAGGCCGGTCAGCTCGGCGTTGCGGATGCCGCAGCCGTAAAGCATTTCCAGGATGGCGCGATCGCGCGCGGGCCAGCTTGCGGCGTCTTCATCCACTGAATCCACCACGCGATTCATCTGCTCGATGGAAGGCACGCGCGGCAGATGCTTGGGCAGGCGCGGCGTGGAAACCAGCGCGGCGGCGTTCTGTTCGATATAGCCGGTGCGCGCCAGCCACTTGAACCAGCTTCGGATGGCGGCCAGCGCCCGCGCCGCGGAGGCCCTGGAGAGTCCGCGCTCATAAAGAGCGCCGAGGTAAGCACGAATGTGCGTATGCTCGATGCGGTCAACGCTCATAGAGATGTCGCGTTCGGCAGCCCATGCGGCAAAGTTGCGCAGCTCGCGCTCGTAGGCGCGCAACGTGTGAGCGGAGGCGCCGCGCTCGCCGGTGAGCATCTGCAGATAGCCGGTCACCAGCGCATCAAGCGGGCCGCTGGACACTGCTGTGGTGCTCATGTCGTCTCCTTGCCGGGTTGAAGCTTCCGGTCTTCTGCGACGGGTTCACCGCGGCGCGAGACGATGCGCAAGGAAGGCGCACGAGCGATCTGCGGCGCATCGGATGAGGAGTCTGCCGCCGCGTCAATACGGCGCCTGGCGCGCGGGTGATGTTCGCGATGCACGGCCTTCAGGCGGCCCAGCGCCAAGTGCGTATAGACCTGCGTGGTGGAGATGTCGGCGTGGCCCAGAATCAGTTGCACGCTGCGCAGATCGGCCCCATGCTCCACCATGTGCGTGGCGCAACTGTGGCGCAGCTTGTGCGGGCTGGCGGCGTTGTCGGCCGTCTTCACCAGATGCCACACCCATTGGCGCGTGAGCGGCATGCCGCGCATCGAGAGAAAGAGCCGGGCCTGGTCGTGTCTTGCTGCGTTCGGGTGTGCAGTGTTGCCTTTTTTCCTGGAACTGATGCGCGCCAGGTGCGGACGGCCCTCGCGCAGGTAGCCTTCAATCGCCTCCAGCGCCGAGCGCCCCAGCGGCACAATTCGCTCCTTGTCGCCCTTGCCGCGCACGTGCACGCGGCCCGCATCCATTGCCAGGTCGCCAACCGAGAGAGCCGTAACCTCGGAGACGCGCAGTCCGCCCGCGTAAAGCAGTTCGAGGATGGCCCGATCGCGGAGCGCCGTCGCCTGCGCCAACGGATGCGAAGCGGCCATTGCGGCCCGTTCCAGCATCTCGGTTACTTCCGGCTCAGCCAGTGACTTGGGTAGCACCTTCCATGCCTTGGGAGAATCGATATTGACAGTGGGATCGTGGTGAATGCGGCGGTCCAGCAGCAGCCACTTGTAGAATCCGCGCAGACAGCTCAGCTTGCGCGCGGACGAGCGCGAGTCGACGCCGTGGGCGCGCAGATGCTCCAGAAATGCGACCACATCGTCGTGCCCGGCCTTCAACAGGACGGTATTGCGCTCCTCCAGAAACTCGGCAAATGTCTTAAGGTCGCTGTCATAGGCTTCGCAGGTAAGAGGCCGCAGCCCTTTTTCGACCTGGAGATACGTCTGGTAATCCTTTAAGAGCGAAAGATTGCGCGTATCGTTCACACAGTTGATTATCCGCGTCTTATAACCGTTCTCGCGTCCGCCGAACAGGTTACCGTACCTGTTTCATCAAGGAATCAACATCAGCAATACTCGATTGCTCAACTACAGCAGGTTCTGTGTTAGCCGCAGGCTTGGGCAAGTCGGAATGCGCATCAAGCGCTTCAGACCGGTTGAGTAGAGCGGGCGCGTACGGCATCGAGCCAGTACTGTTCGATCTCTTCGAGCGGCTTGTTTTTGGTTTCCGGCACCATCCGCCAGGTGAAGATCGCCTGCGTGAGCGACATCAGCCCAAGGAATGCGAAGGTGGCCTCCTTGCCGATCTGGTGAAACGCAAACGGGAAGAGCAACACGACCATTGCGTTGGCGATCCACTGCGTAAGCACGGGGACGGTCATGGCAAGGCCGCGCACGTCGTTGGGGAAGATCTCCGGCACCAGGGTCCAGAAGACCGGGCCGACACAGGCGGAAAAGAAGGCCAGATAGGTCAGGATGAGCACGAGGACGAGAGGGCCATGAAAGCGCCCGGCCAAGACGGTGATGAGCAGCCCGGCGAGGGTAAGCGCCATTCCGGTCGAGCCAACAATGTAGAGCGGCTTGCGCCCATATCTGTCGATCACCCAGAAGGCCACGAGCGTAAAGACAACATTGACCACGCCGACCAGAAACGTGGAAAGCAGGGCTCCGTCCACCTTCCAGCCGGCGGACTGAAAGATCGACGGGGCGTAATCGATGATGGTATTCACGCCCGAAACGTGAATAAGGATGGCCAGGCATGCGCTGACGACGAGCGCGCGCCGTACGCCCGGCCGCATCAGATCCTGCCAGCTCTCGTGCTCGCCGTGCAGGGTTTCGGCAATCGCGGCGACTTCGCCGTGAGCCTCCTCGGCGCCGGCAATCCGCTCCAGCAGCAGCAAGGCCTCCCGCATCCTGCCCACGCGGACCAGAAAGCGCGGCGTCTCCGGCGCAAGCGCAATCAGGATGAAGAATAATGCCGAAGGGATCACGCCGGTCAAAAACATCCAACGCCAGTTATTCGAGCCGGTGTTGCGGAGCAGGTAATTGATGCAGTAGGAGATCAAAATGCCCATGGTGATGGACAACTGGTAGAGGGTTCCCATGCGACCGCGGATGCTGGGAGGAGAAACCTCAGAGACGTACATGGGCGAGAGCAGGGAAGCGCCGCCCACGGCCAGACCACCAACAAAGCGGGCGATGATAAAAAACTGGAAGCTCGGAGCCAGGGCAGTGGCGATCGAGGTTGCCACAAAGAGCAGCGCCACCCAGGCCAGCATGCGTTTGCGGCCGAGGCGGTCCGTGGTTCTGCCGGCCAGGAAGGAACCCAGCACGCAACCAAACAGCAGCGAGCTGAAGGCCCATCCCAGGCTGATGTCGCCAAGCGCGAAGTGCCGGATCAGAAACGGGCCCGCGCCGGTAATGATGGCCACGTCAAAGCCGAAGAGCAGTCCGCCCAGCGCCGCAGTGCAGCCCAGGAAGGTGACATAGCGCAGATTCACGGATCCGGTCATTTCAGCGCGTCCCCTGGATTCAGCGGGCGGACGATTCGTGGAGGGAGCCTGAGAGCAGGTGGAGCAAGGAATGCCCTCTCAGCGCTTTCTTCGCGTACCGCCTCCAAGTCATGTCTTCAGGCAACGCTACCAAATGACGACATGGACTGTCCATTTGCCCCGGAAGAGCGGTAAGGAGCCATTCCCAATTGTTTCCGCCCGAATCTTCTCCAAACCTTCACGTGCAAAGATGGGCCGGTTTAGACGAAAATAGAATAGAGAGAAGTTTCGAGCAGAATAGAGGAACGTTTGACGCCAACGCAGATTGAATTTTCCAAGTGGACCGCCGAGGAGTTTGAGCGGGCGGTTTTCGACAGCAAACCCGGAGTTGCGGTTTTTGATTGCGACGGAACGTTGTGGGGTGGCGACTCGGGTTATGGATTTATGGCCTGGTCGCTCGAAGAGGGACTGGTGTCCCGCTCCACGAGCGATTGGATCGACAACCGCCATCGCGCCTACCGGGCTGGACAGGTCAGCGAAGAAGTCATTTGCGGCGAGATGGTGCAGATGTATGCGGGCCTTCGCGATCAGGAGCTACGCGCCGCCGCCGCGCGTTATGTGGAGGAGTTTGTCCGCGGTCACATCTTTGAGGATGTGGCGGCGGTGGTTGAGGCTTTGCGCAAAGCCGGCGTTGAGCTCTGGGCCTTAAGCTCCACCAACCGCTGGGTGGTCGCCGAGGGAGTGCGCGGCTTCGGCATTCCCGAGGAGCGGGTGCTGGCGGCCGAAGTGCGCGTGACGGATCAGATCATCACCAGCGAACTGGTCGCGGTTCCCACGGGCGAAGGCAAGGCCGTAGCGCTCAGGCGGGCAGGGCTTCCGAATCCCGACGCGGTCTTTGGCAACTCGATTCACGACCTTGCGATGCTGGAGATTGCGCGGCATCCTTTCCCGGTGAATCCGTCGCCGGCGCTGCTGCAGGCTGCGGCAAAGCGGGGTTGGAGATACTTCCGGCCGCGGGCTGCCGAGGGCGTTCCCGCGCAGGTGGATGGGGAATAAGTGTAAATTGCGCCGCTTCAGGGCATGCGCAGCACCTCTCGTCACAAGCGGCCTTTGGCTCCGACAGGTCTGTAAGCCTGTGCCTTACACTAAATCTGTGGAAGCTTCCCAGACCAATCTCAAACCGCGTTCCGCTGGTCCTGCTCTGCGCTTTGTGGCGGCGGCGCTCATTGTGCGCGGCAATGAACTGCTGATCGGCCAACGCCGTCCCGATCAGCCCATGGCGCTGCAGTGGGAGTTTCCCGGGGGCAAGATCGAGCCGGGCGAGAGCCCAGAGGAGGCACTGGCCCGCGAGCTAAACGAGGAACTGGGCATCCGGGCCACAATTGGCGCTTCGGTCGTCCGCATCCGCCACAATTACCGTCATGGCGGCGCTGTGGACTTGCAGTTCTTTGCGGTGCGCGAGTTCACCGGCGAAATTGAGAATCACATCTATCACCAATTGCGATGGGTCAGGCTGGAAGACCTGCCGGAGTATGATTTTCTGGCCGCGGACCGCGGATTGATTCGGGATCTGGCGGCCGGCAAGCTACTGTAGCGCAGCTCGCTCTGCTGCTTCAATGTCCCGGCATCATGCCCCAGAGCATCACCAGCGTCATGCCGATCACGATGAGGCTGGTGCTCCAGGCGATCAGGTTCCAAAGCCGCGAGTTCTTGTATTCGCCCATCAAGTCGCTGCGGTTAATCAGCAGCAGCATGAGGATGATCACCACCGGCAGCAGAATGCCGTTGAGCACCTGCGAGAGGATGGCGACGTTGATCAATTGTGAATCGGGCAGAACCAGAACGGTGATGGCCCCGCCGGCGACCAGCAACGTATACAGCCAGTAGAAGAACGGCGCCTCTTTGAAGTTCTTGTCCACGCCGGATTCGAAGCCCAGGCCTTCGCAGACGGTGTAGGCCGTGGAGAGCGGCAGGATGGAGGCCGCGAAGATGGAGGCATTGAAGAGACCAAAGGCGAAGAGGATGAAGGCGTAATCGCCCGCCAGTGGACGCATGGCCTCGGCTGCGTCCGATGCCACCTGGATGGCGCCCATGCCATGCACGTAAAGCGTAGCCGCGCAGGCCACCACGATGAACCACGCCACCAGGTCGGTAAAGAAGCTGCCAACGATCACGTCGAGGCGCGAGGCTGAATAATCCTTCACGCGGATGCCCTTTTCCACGATCGAGGACTGCAGGTAGAACTGCATCCAGGGGGCGATGGTGGTGCCCACGATGCCGATGGCCATGTAGATATATGCCTTGTCGCGCCAGACTCTCTCTGAAGGCAGTTTCACCGTGGCCCACAGCGCATCGTGCCAGCTTGGCTGCGAAAGCACGCCGGCGAAGATGTAAGAGATGTATACGAGCGAAGCAAGCAGAAAGATCTTTTCTGTGCTCTTGTAGTCGCCGCGAAAGACCAGAAACCACACCAGCACCGCGCAGAGGGGCACGGAAATGAATTTGGAGACGTGGAACAGGTGCAGCGAGCCGGCGATGCCGATGAACTCGGTGACGACGTTGGTGTAATTCACTACCACCAGCAACACCATCAGCACGAAGGTAATGCGCAGGCCAAATTCTTCGCGGATGAGGTCGCTGAGCCCTTTGCCGGTGACCACTCCCATGCGCGCACACATTTCCTGCACCACGATCAGGGCGATGGTGATGGGAAGCATGGTCCACAGAAGCGTGTAGCCGTACTGCGCTCCTGCCTGGGAGTAAGTCAGAATCCCGCCGGAGTCGTTATCTACGTTGGCGGTGATGATTCCGGGGCCAAGGACGGCCAAAAACAAGAGTATCCGGATTCGCCAACGCTTCCACATGCCCGCCGGTTCCTAAGGAGGGGGATTCATTTTAGCTGCCTTCCTGACCATAACAGGAAAGGCTGCCTTGCGCGAACACCGGCAGGATCAGCGGGCTTGGCCGCCCATTTTCGCACGAGGCTCTCCGTCGGCAATTACAATACGACACTGTTACGATCTGACAATCATGGAGGAGTCCCTAATGCATCCTTTCGACGCCAATGAGAGTTTTCGTGCACGGCGCAGATTGCTGGGCGCCATGGCCTCGGCCACTGGTGTCTCAGCAGCCGCTTTGCTTGGAGCAGGTGCGGCCAGTGCCATGGCCGCCACGCCGCCTATGGGGGGCGCGGCCGCTGATCCGGAGGCACCGGAGCAGTATCTGGCGATGGCCCGCCTGCGCAGCTACAAAAACCGCCGTTCCTCCAGTTGGGACCGTACCGGGGGCAATCGGGACGCTGTGCCCGTGGGGCCGGGCCAGACGGCCACCGTGCTCGACGTAACCGGGGCCGGCGTGGTCACTCACATCTGGTTCACCATCGCCTCACCGGATCCGATGCACCTGAAGAACCTGGTTCTGCGCGCATGGTGGGACGGTGAAAGCTCGCCCTCAGTCGAAGCCCCCATTGGCGACTTCTTTGGGCTTGGGCTGGGCGACTATTTCGTCTATCAGTCGGCTCTGCTGGCTGTGGCGCCGGTCAAGGCCCTCAATGCCTACTTCCAGATGCCGTTTGCGAGCGCCGCGCGCATCACCGTAACCAACGAGGGCAAGATGCCCACCCATGCCCTTTACTTCGCGATCGACTACATCACCTTCGACCAGCTTCCCGGCGATGTGGGCCGGTTTCACGCGCAATATCGCCAGTCCCTGCCGTGCAAGGGGGTGGTCGGCGATGGCAAGAACCTGGATGGGCGGAACAACTACGTGTTTCTGGAGGCCACGGGCAAAGGACATTTTGTGGGCGTCACGCAGGCTGTTTTGCAGAATGAAAATGGCTGGTTTGGCGAGGGCGACGACATGATCTTCATCGACGGCGACCGGCTGCCCACCATCAACGGCACAGGGACGGAAGATTACTACAACGGGGCTTGGGACTTTGGCGGCGTCAACGGAGCCCAGCCTTTCGCCAATCTGCACCAGGGTGCTCCGTATATCCTCAATCCGGAGCGGATCGGCGGTCGCTATTGCCTCTACCGCTGGCACATCGAGGGTCCCATCGCCTTTGAGAAATCAATACGTGTGACCATCGAGCACGGAACCGCCGACGACCGTTCCGATGATTTCTCTTCTGTGGCCTACTGGTATCAGACTGAGCCGCACGCAGCCTTCCCTCCGCTCCCCGCGGCGGCAGATCGCATCCCGAAGGTCTATAGCGTGGGCGGACCGAAGGGACCAGCGCCCGTGCCCGGCAGCTAAGGCACTTCGCTGAGAAGTGCGCCGCTCCTCTCTCCACGCAGTTGAGCCTGCGGGCTCTTCGTCGCAGGAGCGCGCCCATAACTTCCTGCGCAACGTATGAACTACCTTTGCGCGAGCGGTTGTGCTCATGCTTCTCTGTGTTATCCCCCCTGCGCCGGCCGGACTTCGGCCGGCACAAGGATTGCGTGGCATGCTCTGCCTCAGTCAGCCTTCAGTCCCAGGTCCTTGCCCATCGCGCGAAATTCCTTCTGGTACGTGTTCATCTCGCGCTCGGTGTTCCGCGCCTGTTCGGCAATGCGCTTGCCGTCAGGCTGACCGTTTGCCAGTTCCTGATTCATCTCCTGCAGGGTGTTCTGGATGCGCTCGTGAGTCTGCTGCAGATTCTGATTGCGCTGCTGGGCGGCGGCCCGCTGCTCCTCATTGAGCCCCTGGTAGAGACGCTCGCGGTCCTGCTGCATCGTCTGGAGACGCTCCTGGAGCTGCTGTTGCTGGCGGCGCGCCTCTTCCACGTTAAACGAAGAGCCCTTTGCTGTCCGCTCCATGGTGCGCGCCTGTGTCCGTGTCTGGGTCATGGACTGATCGCAGGTGCGGTACTGGTCGCGCTGCTCGGTGGTTGCCATCGAGTGAAGGCGGTCGTGCTTCTGCTGGCGAGTCTGATCCCGTGTCTGGTCCTGAGCACCTTTTTGCGTCTGGTCCATAGTTCCTTGGCCGCCCATTTGGCCGGAGCCGGACCCTTGGCGCTGTCCCTGTCCCTGTTGGCCGCCACCACCACCGCCCTTGCCATGTTGCGCGAGCAGTATTCCAGAGGTGAGCGCGAGGGAAAGAGCGAACGATAACATGAGATTCCAATTCTTCACAGCAGATCCTTTCCGGGATGCCTGTATTAGGCCCGATCCCAACACTGCGTAAACTTTGACTGACCTGCCGGGAAAAAGGACGGTGAGCTGGATCACATGGAAGAGATTTTTTGCGAGGCTGAAGGAGTCTGTCCGCTCAGGCGGTGACTGCCAGCTCCATTGCTGCGGTGGCCTGTGGCACAAGATCCGCCTCGCCGAGCAGAGATCGAACAACGTCTGCGGCGCTGTAACCGGTTTGACCGGGCGCAAGAAACTGCGCAGCGGTATTGAGATCGTCCCCCGCGGTCACCAGAGCCGGCTCGACGGTTTGGTCCGCGCGGACCTGCGCATGGCCGATATTGGCTAGCAAGGCGTTGCACAGGCATTTGCGGCCCGCCGTATCCTCGGCCTTGCCGCCCTTGGCGACGTAGTTTTCCACGGGTTCGGCAGCGCACCGGTACCCGATGGTGCCACCGGGCGTGAGATAGGGCTCGCGCAGATAGCCAAGATCGCAGACGCGCTTGCGCTGCTGATAAATGGGGAGAGCCGAAGATGTGCCCTCAAGCTGCGCGACCTTGAAAGGGAATCCCGTCGGCGAAGCCAGCGGGTCGGTAAAGACATGCCCCGCTCCGGCCGCTACCTGGGCCAGCAGTGCCGCTCTCAGGTCAGGACGCAGGCCGGACTCCTCGCTCAGGGCAAAGGCTGTCCCAACCTGGATACCCGCGGCGCCCTGGTCGAGCGCCTCGCGCAGTTTGCTTGCGCTTCCATATCCGCCGGCCAGCCAGAAAGGCACGCCCAGCGTCCGCAATTCTTCAATGTTGACCCGGTCGCGCTCGCCATAGAGCGGTTCGCCCGCGGTATTCAGTTGAAGCTTGCCGCGGGGCGGCGCATTATGTCCGCCGGCTATCGGGCCTTCGATGACAAAGCCGTCGACGCGGCCGCTGGCCCGGCGCAGCATGGTGGTGGCCAGCGTGTTGGAGGAGACGATGGCAAGGAACCGCGGGCGGTGCAACTCCGGCAAGGGGCTCTCGGCATACTCGGCTGGATCGAGCTGCATCAGCGTGTCTGTTTCCTGAACGGCGCCTGTGATGGAAAGCTTGTATTCGGCGGCACGGTGCGCGGCGAAGGCGTCGAGCACGCCGGGAATGTGAAGCGGAATGCCGGCGCCCATCAACACATAGCCCACGCCGGCCAGCATGGCGCCGTAAATCGAGGGCAGATGCGGTATCTGCACCTTCTCAAGAAAATTGATTCCTACCGGGTTCTTGTGTCCTTCACGCGCCAGGAAGACTTCAACGAAGTTGGCGACCATGCAGAGTTCAACAAGCTTGCGCGTATCGCGGCGCTGGTGCATGGGCAGGACGGGATAGGGCGCGCCGGCGGGCTTGCCGCCCGGGACAAAATATTCCTGCCAGATGCGGCGGGCCATCTCGGGAAACGGAAAGGCGTCGAGACCGCGGCGCATGTAGCCGCCTTTATCGCCGTCGGCGAGACGGCGGACAAAAAGGGAATCAAGCGCCGTCCCGGAGACTACGCCGAGCTGCCCGAGCTTGGAGACGGCCTGGGCCAGGCGCCAGTTAGACACGCCGATACCCATACCGCCCTGAATGATTTTAGGAAACTGCATTCTTTATTCTTTCACAATTTGCCTTGAATGAGGATTTTAATCCAAGATTTGATGGCTGGCATCAAGAAAAATCAGTAAATTCCTCCCATAGGGTGGTTCCGGAGTGGTCTTCGGGCGGATTGGGCCCTAAATCCTTTCGCGCAGGAAGCTGATCACATGGTCGGCCTGGACTACGCCAGCCATGCGGTTCTGGTCATCCACAACCGGGAGCGAATGCAGATTGTACTTGTCGAAGAGCTCGGCCAGATCATTCTGCTTGAGATCGGCCGGGCAGGAGAGCACCCGGGATTCTGCGAGGACATTGAGCAGCGTGTCGGGTTGCGCCATCACCAGCCGGGCCAGCGAGACCGCGCCGTGCAGCACGCCTCTATCGTCGAGGAGGTAGATTTCAGTCACACTCTCCGGGTCGCCGTCGAAGTTGCGAAGAGCCTGCACCGCCTGGGCGACCGTGGCATCCACGCTGACGTGGACGAAGTCGGTGGTCATGCAGCCAGCGGCGGAGTTCTCGGGGAACTCGAGCAGCTCCTCGACCTCCTGCCGCTCTTCCGGCTCCATCTCTTCGAGGATGGCGTCAGACTGATCCTCGGGCAGCTCGGCCAGCAGGTCGGCGGCGGCGCCGGGGTCCATCTCTTCGACGATATCGGCGATCTTTTCCTCGTCCAACTTTTCGAGCAGGGCCTTTTGTAGTCTCGGCTCGACCTCTTCCAGCGTCTCGGCAGCCACCTCTTCATCGAGCGCGGTGAATACGGCCTCGCGCTCGGCCGGGGCCAGGTCTTCGAGAATCTCGGCCAGGTCGGAGGGGTGCATCTCAGCCAGGCGTTCATACTCGATGCGCAGCTTGACCCGCCGCGTCGGATCGACCTCGATGACATCTACAAACTGCCAGGGAATGCCGCTCGGCTTTAGCTTGCGCGAGATTGACTCAAGCGAAGCGCGCGGAAGCATGCCTTTGAAGATGCGGCGGAAGGCTCCGCGCAGCCCTACCTCGACCTCTGCCACGCGCAGCAGGTGCGCGGCGCCCTTGCCCATCCACTCCAGGTCCACGTCGTTGGCGCGGACTACCTTACGGCCGTGGATGTCGATGATCTGCCGGTCTACCAGGTCGCGTTGCAGGTAAAGGTAGTTTTCCTCGTCCTTCAATGGAACCAGCGCGCCGGCGGAGCGCAGTTCCAGCGTGCCGGCCGGTGTCTCCATCACGTCCTGCGAGGGCACGATCGACAGCCCGGCGCGTGTCTTCAGCACCAACCCTGCCACTTTGCCGCCGTCCGGGCCGGTGGCCACGGCGATGTCCTTGAGCTTGCCGCGCAGGTGTCCCTGCGCATCGGTCACCGGGGTGCCGAGCAGCGCCGTCAGGCTGACGCGGGCTGTGCTGCGTGTCTCCATGAAGCGAGTGTATTCTCCTCGACCAGTGTAAGCCTGTGGAGGGTCGCGGAATCTCCGTCTTTCTTTGCAACGCTTGACACAAACGATTCCAGCCATGAAACTGCCAGCAGGTTGTTGCGGCGTCGCGGGGTGGCGCTTGCAGCCCGTTTCCGAAAAAGGGGCGGAATACGAACCGGGTGAGCGCGCGCAGGACAGAACGGCGAAGTCTTCGGCTGAACTCCACGATGGAGAGCGTGAGCGAGGTGGAAGCTGCCGCGGACAGGCTGGCGGGCGAGGCTGGAATGGATGAGGATGAGCGCTTCCATGTAACCATGGCAGTGCGCGAGGCGGCCGTGAATGCTGTTCTGCACGGCAATGCATACGACCCCGCCAAGCAAATCACCTTCGCTTTTGAAAACACCGGAACGGCTCTCGTATTTGTCATCACCGACCAGGGCGTGGGCCTGGATCCGGATACGCTTCCCGATCCCCTGGCGCCGGAGAACCTGCTGCGCGGAACCGGCCGCGGCATCTTCCTTATCCGTTCCTTCATGGATGAGGTACACTTTCGTCAACTGCATCCCGGAACCGAATTGACGCTGGTGAAGCGTCTGGCGCCGGCGGGCGACAACACTTAGGCGGGTGGTCCGCATCGGTATGCGGACGGAGGAGTGAAGTCGTCCATCCTCACCCGCAACAAGCCAGGTTGACTGTTTTTTCGTCAGCCGGGGATGTTAAAGTGCTATAACCGTAGTACCGACAAGGAGGATTTTTCGTGGCACTTACAATTGCTTCCCGTGAAGTGGACGGCGTTGCCGTTCTGGACCTCAGTGGGCGGATTACGCTGGGCGAGGGCAGTGTACAGTTGCGCGACGCCATTCGCGACCTGATCAGCAAAGGTCAGAAGAGCATTCTGCTCAACCTGGGCGATGTGAACTACATCGATAGCTCGGGATTGGGCGAGCTGGTGAGCGCCT
>JAJZAL010000013.1 GCA_021799405.1 Acidobacteriota bacterium | reverse complement strand
ATTCAGAAAATGGCGGCGGATGCGGTCGCGGCCTTCGGGCAGATTCACATCCTGGTGAACAATGCCGGCTGCAACATCCGCAAGCCGGCTCTTGATGTTACCTGGGACGATTGGAATACCATCCTCGATACGAATCTTCGCGGTAGCTTTTTTGTAGCGCAAGCCGTCGCCCGGGGAATGATTGAGAAAGGCTACGGCCGCATAATCAATATTGGCTCTGTCACAAGCGTTGCCGGCTATGCCGGGCTGGCCCCCTACGGCGCGAGCCGCGGCGGCATCCGGCAATTGACGATGAGCCTCGCCGATGATTGGGGTAAGTTCGGAGTGACAGTCAACTGCCTCGCTCCAGGCTGGTTCCGTACCGAGCAGAACAAAGTGCTCTACGAAAACAAGGAGTGGCTCGACTATCTTGTGGACCGCATTCCAGTGAAGCGCCCCGGCCAGCCGCATGATCTGGATGGCGCGGTTGTCTTCCTCGCCTCCGAGGCAAGCCGATATGTTACCGGGCAAACGCTGCTGGTAGACGGCGGCATCTCTACCGGCGCCACGAGAGCAACGGTGCCTGCGAAAAGCGCTTGAGATGGAAGGTTGTTCGTAGTCCTTCGATGTGAATTGAGGGCAGTAGGTAAGGATGGCTTCCAGCGGTCTCTCGCAGGTTGACGGTAACGATCGCTCGCTGTTTTTTCTTTAGGCGCCGGTCCTGGACTCCCGGCATGACCTTTTAATAGTGTGCCGCAACGCTCCCGCAGATTTAACTTGCATTTTGCAAGGGAAGTCGGGAAAATCGCTCATCGGCGTTTCCCAATCCCGGGTGACCAGACCCGGGACGCCGGCGCCGCGTGAGCACCCAGTGGCGGCAGCAAGGAGGTCGCAATGAGCAAAGTTCGTGTGTTGGTCGGAACACGCAAAGGCGCGTTCGTTCTGACGGCAGATGGCAAGCGGAAGGATTGGACGGTCAGCGGGCCGTTTTTCGCCGGGTGGGAGATCTATCACATGAAAGGCTCACCCGTAGATCCGAACCGCATTTATGTTTCGCAGACAAGCGGATGGTTCGGGCAGTTGATTCAGAGGTCCGACGATGGCGGCAAGACATGGCATCAACCTGGCTTGCCGGATGAAGCCTTGCCCGCCCCCGGCCCGCCCAGAGCGTTGCCAAACAGGTTCGCCTACGATGCATCGGCTGAGACGGGCAAGCCGATGACCACCCACCAGTGGTACGACGGCACGCAGCATCCGTGGGAGTTTAAGCGCGTGTGGCATCTGGAGCCGTCGCTTACGGATCCTGGCACGGTCTACGCCGGGGTGGAAGATGCGGCACTGTTCCGCTCCACCGACGGCGGCGAGAACTGGCGTGAGTTGCCGGGCCTGCGCGGCCACGGCACGGGTCCCAAGTGGCAGCCGGGCGCGGGTGGCATGGGCCTGCACACCATCATTCTCGACCCCAGCAACCCGGACCGGATCTTCATCGCCATCTCCGCGGCAGGGGCCTTCCGCACTGATGACGGTGGCGCGACGTGGAAGCCCATCAATAAAGGCCTCGTTTCGAACTTCATGCCCAATCCAACGGCGGAGGTGGGTCACTGCGTTCACCATGTGGCGATGCATCCTTCGCGGCCGGGCGTGCTCTTCATGCAGAAGCACTGGGACGTCATGCGCTCCGACGACGCGGGTGACAACTGGCGGGAGGTAAGCGGCAACCTGCCCACCGACTTTGGTTTTGCCATCGACGTGCACGCGCATGAGCCGGAGACGCTTTACGTTGTGCCCATCAAGAGCGACTCGGAGCATTTTCCTCTGGGCGGAGCGCTGAAAGTGTATCGCAGCCGTACCGGCGGCAATGAGTGGGAGCCGCTGACGAAGGGACTGCCGCAGAAGGACTGCTACGTGAATGTGCTGCGCGACGCCATGGCCGTGGATAAACTCGACGAATGCGGCATCTACTTCGGCACCACCGGCGGGCAGGTGTATGCCACCGCAGACTCGGGCGAAAGCTGGACGCCGATCGTCCGCGACTTGCCGGCGGTGCTTTCCATCGAGGTGCAGACGCTCGAATGATTCGCGTAGTTCTGCCATACCACTTGCGCAATCTGGCGGGCGTGGGAGCCGAGGTAAGCATTGAGGTCGCCGCACCCGTCACGCTGCGCGCAGTGCTGGATGCGCTCGAAGTCCGCTACCCGATGCTGCGCGGCACCATTCGCGACTATGGTACCGGCCGGCGCCGGCCGTTTCTGCGTTTCTTTGTGTGCGAAGAAGATTGGTCACACGAGGCTTCGGATGTGGAACTGCCGGAAGCGGTTGCGGCGGGGCGCGAGCCTCTGCTGATCATTGGCGCGATTGCGGGCGGCTAAAGCTCTCCAATGGACGCGCTCTGTCACAGCGTAACGGAAGACGCCGGCTGCGGCAGGAAAGCGCCACTCGGCGGCCATGGCTTCGACGCTTCCCAATTGTGGATTCGGCGGAGCCTGTTCAGTCTTTCTGGGACTTGCCCTGACGAAGAGGCGCGCCGTGGCGTCTGCGGGAGGCGGCGTATCGTGGGGCTGCGATTGCGGCGAGAAGCTCACAACAGGGGTCGAAGTGCTGGGGTTGGCCTCAGTACGTTTGACGAGCGGCAACAATTCCGGAGTCAGGTCCTTTAACACCTGCACTGCTAACGCGCTGGTGAACCCGTAATCGTCCGCCGATTTTCCAGGGACGAATGCGAGTACCGTCCCGAAGTAGCGGTTGCCGATAAAGAAAGTAAAAGCGGCGGTGCGATTCACTACGCGGGAACCGACGAGTCCTCCATGCGTGCCGTAGACACGGAATTCGTTGTCGCCAGTGCCTGTCTTGCCGCCGACGGGAATCACGGCGCCGTTTGGCATTTTGATCCCGCCTTGCAGTCTGCGGCCGGTGCCATTTTGCACCACCCCGATCATCTCCTGCCGCACCAACTGTGCAATGACCGGAATCAGCAGCCGCCGGCCTGGCGGAAGCTGCCGCGCCAGAATCGTCTCAAAAGGCGTGCCCGCGCCAAAATGGAGCTGCTCGATCGACTCGGTGGGATAAAGGACGCCGTTGTTGAGAATGATGCCCACCAGTTTTGCCAACGCTGCGGGCGTATCTCCGGAGACGCCGATCGCCGTGGCATATGAAGGCACCAGCGAGTCGAAGGGATAGCCGAGCTTTTGCCAGGCGCTGTGAATCTGTTTGAATGCATCCACCTCAAGCATGGTCGCGATGCGCGAGTTCTGGCCTTGCTTGTAACGCAGGGTGAAGAGCCACTGATACACTTCCTGCCGCTGCTTTGCGCTGGCCGCAAAGATCTGCGCGAGTGTCGCCTGGGGGTGCTGCGCGCGGTAGCTCAACAGCCAAAGCTCCAGCGGATGCACGCGCGCCAGGTAGCCGCGATCCTGCAGATTGAACTTGTCGGGGCCGTACTTGCTGTACAGCTCTGCCACGTTTACATGAGCAAATGAGTAGGCAGTGAGATTTGCTTTCAGGAATTCGCGGAAGCTGTCCATTCCAGCCTCAGGATGCACCGAGCGGTAAATTACGGCGGCGCGGACCGGGGTCAGGCGAATGCTGGAAACGAGGGATTGCAGTGCCTGATCCGGTTTCTCGGCGCGGTACTTTTCATAGAAGTTCCTGAGGAAGACGCGGCCTTCCATATCGGCGAACCGGGCCAGGTAGCGTTGCCGCGCCGGGTCGTTTGGATCCGTCAGCACGGTCGGTGAAGCGCCCGGCACGCGGTACTTGTAGTAGTTTTCGATGTCGCGCAGCAGACGGACGAAGACCAGGTTGACCGACTTCTGAAATCCCTCGCTTACGGTAAAGAACTCGTAGTCCTCGGAGCGCTCGAAGTTGGCGAAGGACTGGACTCCGCCGGCGGTGAAGAACGCCTCGCCGGGATTTCCGGAATATTTGCGTTGCAGGGCGGCCTCCAGCATGTCCTTGAGCGACCTGTCATACGTCGTGGAAAGATAATCGATCGCCCATGTTGTCAGGCGGTCGCCGGGCAGGATCAGCACCTGGCGCAACTGCTCGTCGGTCATGTCTCCGTACTGGTCGTGCAGTTGCTGGATGATCTGCAGGTAGTTAATCAAGGTGCGCAGTTTTGCCGTCGAGCCCAGTTGCAGCTTGGTTCCCTGATTGATATCGAGCGGCTGGTTGAAGTTATCCGTCTGCACGCGCAGCAGATTGGCTCCCCCGGTGTGCTCGTACAAAGTGACGCTATAGATCACAGAGCCGGGATTGCCGCGGTCGAGCAACTGATGCTGATCCATGCCGGCCGCGGCAACCCGCGACGGGTTTGACAGGCTCAAAAGAAAGCGCGTGATTGAATCCTGCGCACTTTTGTCGAGCGTTGTCTTTACGGTCAGATCAAGCCGGTCGAGGGCATAGGTGTTGTCCAGGCCAAGCAGCGGCAGCAACTCCATCCGGATCGCATTCGGAGCTTTGTCGGCTACAAAGTTCGGGTCTTGCGGCGCGGTCGCCGAAGGCTTTGGCTGGATGTGCGCGCGCAGGGCCGCATCCCGCAGCCGTGGTGAGATGATGCCGTTGGCGGCCAGCACGCGCAGGTAGCGATCCGTCTGGTGCGCCAGCGCGGCAGAATCCTGCACCAGATACCAGGTGGGAGCCCGCATTGCCAGGAAGAGCGACAGAACTTCGCGATAGGTGGCGCCCAGCGTGGCCATCTGCTTTGCATTCAAATGGGCTTCGCGGGATGACAGCAGACGATTGAAGGTGTCGAAGTCGGCGCCATACCAGGCCTTCATGCCATCCGCCAGGCCGATGATTTCGCCCTGTGCGGGAGTCGCCGAAAGGGGAATCGAGTTGACGTAGTCGCAAACGATGCGTTCCTCCGCCGAGCGGGTATCGGATCCGTCCATGTAGGCCCGCAGCGAGGCGGAAACCATTTGCCGGGCTTTGTCCGTTACCGATTGAGTTTGTCCCCCATCCGAATGGCGCATTTTCTCAAGCTGCGTTGCCAGTGTGCTTCCGCCGATCCGCGGATATTTCCGATAGACCGTGTGGATGGCAAGACCGACGACCGCTCTGCCCGTGCGTCCCCATTCGATTGCCGGATTCCGGTCCGGGAATGCGTCGTTGCGCAGTTGGCGGTTTTCGATGAAAAGCAGCGTGTTGACCACCAGCGGCGGAATCTCATGAAAGCCGGGATAGACCTGGGCCGGGTAGCGGTTGTCGAGCAGAGTCTGATCCTGCCAGCCTTCAATTTTTAGACCAGCCTGGTTTTTCTCGTGATAGATGGGAAATATCCCAAAGCGGCTGAGAGCGCGGGCCGTGGCGGAGGCGCGCGCCTGCGCTGTGATTGCAAATTGGTTGCTTTCCAGCCGCCTGGTGAATTCCGAGAGTTGGTAGAAGCCGAGTTGGCGATCGTAAGGACCACTGGCAGGCTGTTCCGTCGTTGGGCTGGAACCTGCCTTCAGGGAATATGCAAGCCGCTGGTCGACGGCCGTGAAGAGTCGCGCCTCAATCCAGGAGGAAGCCAGCTCAAATGCGAGGATGATCGTGACCAGGAAGGCGAGGTGAAACCAGATGACAGCACGGAGCGAAACACGAACACGGATTCCCCGTGCTTTTGAAACATTATTTCTGACGGCGATCGCCCACGAGCTTGAGACTTCCGCTGCCCAATTGCCCACAGCCAGCCTCCAAGACCCACTTCCCCCCAAATCCACTTCTTAGACGCACTTCATGGGGCCGAGGTTACGAACCGGGCCCGGCCGGCGGCCTTACCCTCGCGCGTACAACTGGGGCATGCCCTAACGTGCCTGTCAGGCGGGCTTTACCGGCGAAATCCTGTCAATAAAGCGATTTCCTCTGGGAGGCGACCCAAGGTCGGCTGCCCTGCGTGTGTAGCAGGGGTTGGGAATCAGGAACTAACCCCATGCGGCATGGCGGCCGGTGAGGCGGCTTCACTGGGCCGGGCCGCTGCTCGATCTTCAGTGTTCGTCCTTGCCCGGCCTGAGCATCAGATCGCGAATTGCTTCGCGGGGGTCTTTGCCTTCGTTCAGGATCAACTCCATCTGCTCGGTGATTGGCATCTCGATACCGCGCTGGCGGGCGAGGCCGAGAGCTGCGCGCGTGGTGCGTACGCCTTCGGCCACTTTGCCTCCGAGGCTTTCCAGGATCTCCGGCAGCTTGCGGCCCTGGCCTAATGCTTGTCCTACGGTCCGGTTGCGGCTGAGCGAACCGGTGCAGGTCAGCACCAGATCCCCGGTGCCGCTCAGCCCGGCGAGAGTCTCGCGACGCCCGCCGCAGGCTACGGCCAGCCGCGTAATCTCGGCGATTCCGCGCGTGATCAGAGCGGCGGTGGAGTTGTAGCCCAAGCCAACTCCGGTGGCCACGCCGGCGGCAATGGCGATGACGTTTTTGAGCGCGCCGCCCAGCTCCACGCCGATGACGTCCGTGGAGGTATAGAGCCGCAGCGACTCCGAGGAGAACTCGCGCTGGATGCGTGCGGCGATCGTACGGCTTTGGAAGGCTACCGTGATGGCGGTCGGCTGTCCCTGCGCTACTTCGAGGGCAAAGCTGGGACCGCTCAACGCTCCGATGGGGAGAACCAGCCCATTGGGTTCCAGGCAGGCGGAGATGACCTGCGTCATGCGCAGATAGGTGCGGTCTTCCACGCCCTTGGTGGCGCTCAGAACAATCTGCCCGGAGTGGAGGTAAGGCAGCAGGCGGGCCAGCGTGGGGCGCAGGAACTCCGATGGGACGACGGAAACCACGATCTCGGCGTTGGTGACAGCCGCATCTTCTCCCGTAACCGCGATCTCGCCGGGGAGAGGAAAGCCGGGGAGGAAGAGGATGTTCTCGCCGGCTGCGGCGATCTTCCGTGCTTCCTCGGGGCTATGCGACCAAAGCGTAACCTGATGGCCGCCGTGGCGGTGGAGAGAGAGGGCGATGGCGGTTCCCCATGCGCCGTTACCGAGGACTACGATGCGACTCATGCGGTTTTTCCGGCTCCCAGGCGGGATTCTGTCCCGGTCAGCAGGCGCCGGATGTTCTGGTGATGCTTGACGACGATCAGCAGCGCAACGGCGGCTTGCACGGCGACGTAGAAGGCAGGCTTGTTGCCATGGACAAGGAACCAGGCAAACGCCGGGAAGCTGGCGGCTCCGATGATGGAGGCCAGCGAGACGTAGCGGCTCAACAGAAGCACTAAGGCAAAGACGGTGATGGCCGCCAGCGCGGCCCACGGCGCAGCCACCAGAAACACTCCAAAGCCGGTGGCGACACCCTTGCCGCCACGGAAGCGCAGCCATACCGGGAACATGTGGCCAAGCACGGCGCAGAGAGCGGCCACCGCCTCCATGCTGCGCAGCGGTTCAGCGGGCAGCAGAAAACTGCCCATCAGCGCGCCCAGGCCCACAGCGGCGCAGCCCTTCAGCATGTCGAGCAGGAAGGTGGCCGCGCCCAGGCCCTTACTGCCGGTGCGCATCACATTGGTGGCGCCGATATTGCCGCTGCCGACTGCGCGGATGTCCTGATGACGGAAGAGGCGCACCAGCAGGTACCCCGTAGGAATGGATCCGAGCAGGTACGCAGCCGCCACAATGAGGAGAATATCGAGGGGCATGACCATCACGAGTTTAGCAGGTACGGGGCTTGGGTTCGAACGGGCGGAAACGCGCCGGAGATTCGGTTGGGCGATGGCTCAGGTACTGCTAGACGCTGCAGATTGCGCGACGCGCCGAGTGCACTTCCGCTGCCAGAATCTGCAGGATCTTGAGCGAGAGCATCGGGTTGGCTTGCATGATTGAGGTGAAGTCGTCGCGAGTAATGAAGCTGAGCCGCGCGCCGGCCCGCGCCACGGCGCCGAGCGAGTAAGGGCAATTGCCCACCAGGCCCGGAAGGCCAAGCAGAGAACCCGCGGTGGTCTGGAAAGAGAGCACTACGTCTCCCGCTCCGGAGTCCATGGAGAGCGTGGCCTCGCCCGATTGCAGGATATAGAGACCACTGGGCATCTCGCCCTGCCGGAAGAGAATACGGTCTTCCTTGCAATCGAGCGGTGTGGCCCGCTGCGCGAGCGCCTGAACAACTTCAGGATCAGCGACGAATGCGGATGAATCGAGCTGCACGGACAGCCTTCCTATGTTTCTGTACAAAAAAATGAGATCGAACGGGAATAATCCCAGGCGAACAATCTTACCTCATGATGATTGCACCAGCGGTGGCGAGAGTTTGTGACGCGCATCACAGGATGGCAAGCACAACTTCGTTCAGACTTTTGCCCCTTTATAAAACTTCCAACCTCGAAGCGATCATCCCCTTGGCCTGTCAATAGCATGGCGTGCGCAAGACGGGTGCAAATCTTACGGCGATGCACCTTTCTGGCGAGCCAGGTCTGCCTCAAATGCCTGCTCGCGTTCCGCAATGTACGCTCTATACCCGGCGGGATCGATGAAGGCATTGCGGTCGCCGCTCTTCCATCGCGCATATTTGGTCCTGAGGCCAAAGTAGCTGCCGTGCGCGCCGAGAAAGATGTCGCAGGGAAGGCTCTTGAGTACCTGGAACCCATGTTGGTAGTCGGCGGCAATCTGCGGATAAACCTTGTTGCCCACCAGCGTGTATCCGGGATTCACGTTCGGGCTGCCCACAATGACGACGTGCAGCTTTCTACCGCCTTCGATCTCATCCAGGGTCCAGGTGGTGGTTCCCCTGGTATGGCCGGCGGTCAGGTGCGCGGTCAACACCGTCCCTCCCAGGCTTACCGTGTCGCCATCGTGCAGCACACGGTCGACGCGCGCCGGCGGAAACAACATGCTTTTTTCTGCGCCATATTGGAAGTCCGCTCTGCCGCCCGACTCGACCACCGGCACATCCGCGGCCATGACGAAGTACTTTGCGCCGGTGAGATGCTTGACCGCCGCGCTGCCCGCGCAGTGGTCGTAATGCGCATGGCTGATGAGCAGGATCCTGATATCGCGAAAGTGAAAGCCCAGAGCTTCCACGCTTCTGCGGATCTGCGGAACAGAGGACTGAAGGCTGCTGTTGATGAGGATCAGCCCCTTGGGTGTGGCGATGAGGTACGAGGCCAGGTCTTGGCTGCCCACGTAATAGAGGTTGCCGGCGATGCGAAACGGGGGAAACGGGTGCGTCCACGCTGGATTCTGCGCGTCCCCCGAGGAAAGGGAAGCGGCCAAGGTGCCCAGCAAGATCAGGCTGACGAGGAGCCTGCTCAATCTCATGCATCCTCCGCCGGTTCACCCTGTTGCTTGAAGATCTCGATAGCGCGTTCCAGGTGAACTCCGCGCGAGCCCTTGATGAGCGCCACATCGCCGGGTTGCAGATTTTGGACGAGCCACTGGCCAGCAGCTTCCGCATCCGGCAGGAAGAGCGCAGCAACTCCTCCCGCGCAGGCGGCGGCAGCCAGCTTTTCAGCATTTCCCCTCACGCCGACAACCAGATCGATGCCGGCCTTGGCGGCGGCGCGACCGCAGGCGGCGTGCAACGCGGGGCTTTTCTCGCCCAGTTCCAGCATCTCGCCGGCAATGAGGATGCGGCGTGCGGCCGGACGCGCGGCCAGTGTACGGATCATGGAGAGCAGAGCTTCGGGATTGGAATTGTAGCTGTCGTTGAGGAGGGTGGAGCCGCCAATTTCCAGGACTTGACCGCGCTTATCCCCGGCGCTGAGTGCGGTGATTGCCGCCAGCGCGGCGTCGAGATCGGCGCCCGCTTCGAGAGCAACCGCCAGCCCCGCGACTGCATTCGCGGCATTGTGCTCGCCGAGCAGGTGCAGGGTGAAGCGGCCCTGCCGGTCGCCTGCGCGGTAGCTCACGTGCAGGCCGGAGAGGTCTTCGCTGACTGAGAGAATCCGCGGATCGGCACAGGGGCCGTCGCCAAAGTAAACCACGCGGCCGGGGAAGTCGCGGCCGAACTGCGAGACGTAGGGATCGCAGCAATTAAGAAAAGCCACGCCGTTCGAGGGCAGCGCGGCCACCAGTTCGAACTTGGCGCGGGCAATGCCGGCCTGGCCATCGGAGAAGTTTTCCATGTGCGCGGTGCCGACGTTGGTGACCAGTCCCCAGTCAGGAGCGGCGATGCGGCAGAGCGCGGCGATCTCGCCGGCGTGGTTCATGCCCATCTCGAGCACGGCGAACTCGTGTTGCGGCTCAAGGCGCAGCAGTTGCAATGGCAATCCGAAGCCGTTGTTCAGATTGCCCTGGGATTTGAGGACGTTGAACTTGACGGCCAAAGCCGCGGCGACCGCTTCCTTGGTGGTGGTCTTGCCGGCTGAGCCGGTGATCGCCACCAGGTGACGTCCCCAGCGGCGGCGCACATGCGTGGCCAGGGCCTGCAAGGCAATCAGCGGATCTTCGGCAATCAGCAGCGGCACGGCCAGCGCCGCGTCGGGCAACGAGGCAACGCGCGCCCGCGCCACTACTGCGGCCATAGCGCCCCGGGCCAGCGCATCCCCCACAAAATCGTGGCCATCCAGGCGCTCGCCGCGCACGGCAAAAAACAGTTCGCCGGGACCGATCGTGCGCGAGTCAATCGAGTAGCCGCGCACCATGAGCGTACCAGCATTGGCCCACGAGGCTGGCGCTTCCAGTACCGCGCCCGCGCCAATCGCCGCTTCTGCCAGCGTCAAATGCATTGCCCTTCACCATAGCCCAATTTGCCCAGCGCGCAAAGCGCAATCTCCGCGTCATCGAAAGGAATTGTGCGGTCGGCCAGGATCTGCTGTTTTTCGTGGCCTTTGCCGGCGATGAGCACCACGTCGCCCGGAGCAGCCTTTTCGAACGCCAGCCGGATCGCCGCTGCGCGGTCCGGCTCGACCGCGTAAGCGACGCCGGTCGATTTTAGCGCCGGCTCGATCTCGGCCAGAATCGCCAGCGGATCCTCGGAGCGGGGATTGTCGCTGGTCGCCACCACGAAATCGCTGCCCTCGCCGGCCGCCTGGCCCATCTTGGGCCGCTTGGTGCGGTCGCGATCGCCGCCGCAGCCGAAGACCGTAATCACACGCCCGCCCACCGGCATCCTGTCGGTCCGCGCCGTCATCTGCCGCGCCAGTGCGGTCAGGTTGCGCAGGGCGTCGTCGGTGTGCGCGTAGTCCACGATCACGGTGAACGGCTGGCCCGCGTCTACCGCCTGAAAGCGGCCCGGTACCGGCTTGAGCCGGGCGGCTGCATTCACCAGAACATCGAAAGCGACGCCGCGGGCGTGAGCTGCCGCCAATGCTGCCAGCAGGTTCAGGACGTTAACTTCGCCCGCCAGCCGCGAAGTTACCTGGGCCGCGCCCGCGGGAGTCTCCAGATTGAGCTCAGCCCCGCCGGGCGTGAGCGAATAGCTCGCTGTCCGCCAATCGCCCTTGCCGATGCCGTAGGTGCGAATCTCCGCACCGGCTTTGCGTGCGGCCCTGGCCAGTTCCTCCGTGTGCGGGTCATGCGCGTTCAGGACGGCGATGCGCGGTGGCGGATAAGCCGTGCCGTCGAAGAGCAGACGCTTGGCGGCGAAGTATTTCTCCATCGTCTGGTGGTAATCCAGGTGGTCGCGGGTCAGGTTGGTAAAGACGGCTACGTCGAAATTCAGTCCGCTGGCCCGGCCCTGGTCGAGTGCATGGCTTGAGACTTCGCTCACGAGTTCTGTGGCCCCGCGCGCCGCGCCCTCGGCCATCAGCTCAAACAGGTCCCTCGACTCCGGCGTGGTGTGGATCGACGGCCGCAAATCGCCGGCGATGTGATACTCGATGGTGCCGATCAGAACGGTGGCGCGCCCGGCGGCGTTCAGCAGTCCTTCCGTGAGAAAGGCCGTAGTGGTCTTGCCATTCGTTCCCGTTATGCCGGTCGCCGCGAGCCGGTGCTCGGGATGTCCGAAAAAAGCTGCGGCGGCCTGGGCCAGCGCGCGGCGGCCATGTTCGACCTCGAGCACAGGCAGGCCCGGCTTATAAACCAAAAGGTGGTCGAAGGTCTCCGATGAATCGGTGATGACGCCAAGCGCTCCGGCGGCGATGGCCTTTTCCACGTAGCGGTTGCCGTCGGTAGAGCCGCCTTTCATGGCGACAAAAACCGCTCCGGGCCGCACCCGCCGCGAGTCGTACTCAATGCCGGTCACCGGCGCCCCGGATCCCGCACTGGGGCCGCCGCCTGAGCCCACCGCGTCCATTTCCGCAATCAGGTCGTTCCAGTTCATCCCGTGCTTGATTGTAGATGTGCGGGGCGGGTCGGGTCTGGATGCCCATCGGTCCTGGCCCGCCGCATTGAGCCCGGCGCCCACTGGAAAGGTGATGTGCAATCGTGCGCGCACGCCTCATCATTCTCGATGGAAAGAGTGGTTCGAATGCCAGGCAAGAAGCGTCTTCAACGCGCGCAGCGGACGACGATCCTGGTTCCCGGCTTGACCATCGTTCCGGGATCCGGAGCCTGCTGGCGTACCAGCCCGTTGCCGGTGATCTGAACCGCAAGGCCAGCCGCCCCGGCCTCTTCAATGGCCCGGCGCATCGAAAGCCCAATGAGTGACGGGACGCGCAGCATTTTAGCGTCGGAGATCGTAACGGCGGCTGGCGGCTGTGTCGGGGATTTCGCCTGCGTTGCTCCAGTCTGCGCCGGCAGAGGCGTCTGAGCGCCGCTCTCTGTGGTCGTACCATATGTCGTCGCATCGGCAGTTGCGCTCATGCCTTGCGCTGCTTTCGTATTGTCGGAATTCGCCTTCCGCGATGCGGCGCTCAGCGGGTCATCGCTGGGCAGATCATTGGCGGCCGCATAGAGCGCCTGAATATCTTCATTGCTTTCGGCGGTATCGTCCTCTGTTACCGGCGCCTCGGTTTTGGCCTGCTTGGTGGGCGGCTGGAGGGGGATGTCGTGGGGTACGCCCATGTACTCGAGCACCTGCTGCGCCACCTCGGCAAATACCGGCGCGGAGACGGCAGCTCCGTAATAGGCGCCTTTGGGCGAATCGATGATCACGGCCACTGCAATCGCCGGATTGTTGACCGGCGCGAAGCCGGCGAACGAGGCAATGTGCAGGCTTTTCGAATAGGTATGTGTGGCCGGATCGATCTTCTGCGCGGTGCCGGTTTTACCCGCGGAGGAATAGCCGTCGAGCTGTGCTGTTTTGCCGGTGCCGTAGAGAACTACCCCCTCCAACATCCCGCGCATTTCGGCCGCCGCCAGCGTGGAGATGACCCGGTGTGCGCCCGGCGGCAAAGGGTTGGGCAGGTCGTCACCGGGCTTGAACGGATCAGGGCGCAACGAGCTTACCGGAAGAGGCGGTCCAATCGGATGATCGTGACCGTCTTCCTGCCCCGGCATAAGGATGTGCGGTGGCAGATAAACGCCGCCGTTGGCGATGGTCGAAACCATGGTGACAAGCTGCAGAGGCGTGACGGCTTCCTCCTGGCCGATGGCGACATAGCCGATGGAGGCTGGTTGCCAGTACTTGACGGGACGCAGCAAACCGCGCGTCTCGCCGGGCAGTTCAATGCCGGTGCGCTGTCCGAAGCCGAAGTCGCGAATGTAGTGGTAGAGGCGGTCGGGGCCGAGCATGAGCGCCACCTTGATGACGCCTACGTCGCTGGACCGCGCCAGTGCCGTGGCGACCGGAATTGTTCCGAGACCGCGATCGCTCTGGTCGTCGTGGATGGTCCGGCCAAAAAGGTTGATCTGCCCGCCCTGGCAGTTGATCATCGTGTCCGGTGTGACCAGGTGCTGATCAAGCGCTGCGGCGTAGGTCACCAGTTTGAAGGTCGAGCCGGGCTCGTAGACATCGCTCACCGCATGATCGCGCAACAGCGACGGCGTGGCGTAGCGGAACTGGTTGGGATTGAAGGTGGGCCGGATGGCGAGCGCCAGAATCTGGCCCGTATGAACGTCCTGCACAACCACGGTCCCACTCAGAGCGTGCGTCTTCTCCATGGCGTGATCGAGCGCGTGCTCGGCCATGAACTGGATATTTTCATCGATGGTGAGCACCAGGTTCCGGCCCGGCTCAGGATCGTGTTCACTGGAGCCGAGGATGCGGCGGCGGGCATCCATGGCGGTATACATGCGTCCAGGGACGCCGTGGAGTTGCGAGTTGAACTTGTCCTCCAGCCCGCCCAGCCCGTTATCGTCCACTCCGACATATCCCAACAATTGGGCGGCCAGCTGGTTGTTCGGATAAAAGCGCTGGAACTCCTTCTGGAAGTAAATGCCCTTCATGGAGAGCGCCCGGACGCGCTTTGCCACATCCGGCGTAACCCGCCGCGCCACCCAGGCAAAGTTGTGTCCCGCTTCCAGCCGGGCGGCAATGGCTTCTTCCGTGGTGCGCTTATCGTCGGGGTCGGTGTGCACGATGGCCGCGAGGGTGCGCGCGGCAGCTTGTTTGTCATCAATCTCGGCGGGATCAGCGTAGATTGAATCCACCAGCACGGTCATTGCCAGTTCGTGCAGGTTGCGGTCAAACAGCACGCCGCGCCGCGGAGCTACCTCGAAGGTGCGTAACTGCTGCCGCGCGGCCCGCTCTACAAATTCGTGGTGATCCACGATCTGGAGCCAGAACAGGCGGCTGGCAATGGCCAGTGCCCACAGCAGAAAGAACAGGCAAATGAGCCAGAAGCGCCTCCGCCTGAGCGGAACGACGCGCGCCGCGCTGCTGCGATAACGGATAGCTTGAGCGGTTGCCTGCATAACTTGTGGCTTCTAGCTTTTCAGCCCTCTGAGCGCATCCGATTTCCGCTGTACTCAGCTATGCTCATCGGCGCCGATCCAAAAGGACGTTGCTTGTTTTTCCAGGCCGGAATCCGAAAAGGTCAGTGCTGAAAGGCAAAAGCTGGAAGCTGCTTTCTACGGCGCTGCAGGCGACGGTGCCCGAAGCTGCGCGAGCACCGGCCCGGCTCCGGGCGCTGCGTTGGGATGGATGATCTGGCCGGGCTGCGGCTCGGCAAGGCCCAACTGGTGTGCCAGCGTGTCAATGCGCTCGGGCTGAGTAAGTTCGGCTTCCTTCAATCTCAATTGGCGGTTCTGCTCGCGGAGTTGTTCGAGCGCCTGCTTCTCTGACTCCACGCGGTAGCTGGTCTCAATCGCGGAAAAATGCTGCAGGCCGTAGATCATGACCAGAGAAAACAGCACGGTCACCGCCGCGGAAAAGATGCGCATCTCGCGCATGCGTACCGGGTCGGGCGCCTTGACGAGACGGGAGTTGTCAAAATGCTTGACAAAGAAGAACTCGGGCGTGAGCGCGCCGCGCCTACGCATGGGCTGCTGGGCCAGCAGCTCGGTGTTCCGCTCCGCCACGCGCGCGGTCCATCCGCGCCTTGGCTCGAAATAGGTTGTTGTGCATGCCGCCATGATGTCCTCCCGAGCTGTCAGTCGTCATTGATCAGTTGTCAGTTGTCAGTGGCCAATCTCCTGCAACCGCTCACTTTTCAGTCAATCCTGGGGCGGGAATTCCTGGTCCAATGCCCGTAAAGCCTACACTCTCCGCCATTCCAACGACTGACAACTGATCCCTGTTCACTGTCTTTCCGCCGCTCTCAACTTTGCGCTCCGCGAGCGCGGGTTCCGCTCAATCTCTTGTTCGCCAGCCGTGACCGGCTTCTTCGTCAAAACCTTCCAGATTCCCTGCCGCGCGCCTTCTCTCAGGCTGTCTTTCGCGATGCGATCTTCCAAAGAATGAAAACTGATAACGACGAGCCTCGCGGAGGGCTTAAGCAACCTGGGTGCGGCCTCCAGCAGCGCCCGAATCTCATCGAGTTCGCGATTGACGTAAATACGCAGCGCCTGAAAAGTCCTGGTCGCAGGATGAATCTGCGGCGCTCCTCTGCCTTTTTTCATTGGCGGGACGGCTGAGGCTACAATTCGGGCCAACTGCCCAGTGGTTGTAACCGGCCGCCCCCGCACAATGGCTCTGGCGACTGTCCGCGACCTCCTTTCCTCTCCGTATTCGTAAACAAGGTCTGCAAGCTCACGCTCACTCGCCTCATTCACCACTTGTGCGGCGGTCAGTCCCTGGCGCGCATCCATGCGCATATCCAATGGCCCATCCGCCTGAAAACTGAATCCTCTCTGCGCCTCGTCGAGCTGCATGCTGCTGACGCCGAAGTCGGCCAGCAACCCATCCAGCGAACCCGGTTCAATATGCCGTCCAATGCTGCTGAAGGCCTCGCCGATCAGAGTCACCTGTGGCGCCTGGCTGCCGAGCGCCCCGCAAATCCCGTCCAGCCGGGCCTTTGCAAGCGCCAGCGCCTCGGGGTCCCGGTCAAATCCGATGAGCCGTCCCGCCGGACCCAGCAGCCTCACAATGCCTTCAGCGTGGCCCGCCAGCCCCAGCGTGCAGTCGGCGTACGCGCCTCCCGGGCGCACCCTGAGAAAATCGATGGCTTCATTGAAAAGAACCGGCACATGGCGTTCACTCGGCTTCGTCATGCGCTCCCCCTGAGGGGTTTTCCGTTCAACTGCGCCGGCTCAGAATCGCCGCCATCGCTTTGCGATCCTCGGCCGTCATCCGGTTGACCTCCAGGCTTTGCTCAAAGGTCTCCCGGTTGTGCACTTCCAGGTAGGTCAGCTTGCCGAAGACCGTTACTTCAGCGTCCAGCCTGGCCGTACCTCGTAAAATCTGCGGCAGCAGCACCCGCGCCTGGTTGTCCATCTCCACCTGCTGGCCGTAATAGCTGGTCAGGTTCAGGTACTTCTGCACCGCCTCATCAAAGGTGCTGGAGCCCTCGGTCAACTGCCTTTCCCGCTTCTCCCACTCCGACAGGGGCCAAATCTCCGCGCTCTGCCCATCCGTGCTGGTGATGTAGAACTGGGTCACGTTCTGAGCGTCCAGGAGCTGCTTGAAAGCAGCCGGCAGCTTCAGCCGTCCCTTCTCATCCACCTTGGCGGGATGGTTTCCGCGAAACATCTCGGGGCCTCTCTGTCCTTCCCGGCCGCTCCTCTACCGTTTTCTGCGGCCGTCTGCCTGCCGTTGCCGGGCTGCATCCGGTTTGCGAGGCTGGTTCTTTTGTCCTGCCTCAGTCCGGATTCCGGGCTCTGGGGGAGGAGATTCGGGTAAACTTGCCTTGAAACTGATCGAGTAGCTCCGCCTTGCTCCACTCGACACCACTTTTTACCACCACAGAATCGATAGTAACCCCGTTCTCCGCTACAGCCAAGTGGAAAATCGATGGTAGGGGAGCGGCGCTGAGCGAAGCTGTGTGAAGTTCGCCTAATGGGCCGAAGAATTCCAGCCACCACAAGATGTTGTGTTTATGGTTTTGGTTCAGGGTCTGGACAGGACATCGACTTCATGTTAGGAGAAGATAAAGCGAAGATCGAGCGGCGCTTGATCCGAACTCCGGCGTTCTACCGGTCTGCTTATTCCTCAGTTTCGGCGGCAACCGCGCGTGGCGCCTTCCCGCGCTGCGAAACCAGCCTGAACAGGTAATGGAAGATCACCAGGTTGGCTGCGAGCAACCCCACCCTTGCCAGGGTGATCTTGCGGAAGACTTCGAAGACCTCCCATGGGAGGAACGACGCCGTGATGGCCAGCGTCAGGTACTCGGCCCAGACCTTCTCCAGATAGAGCCCGATCCCCTCCAGCATGCTGACGCCGCCGTAGCCGAAAGCCACCGCGCCGATCCGCTTCAGCAGCGGGTCGTTGATCAGCGATGCCTTGTCCAGGATGAAGTTGACAAAGCGCGATTCCGGATTGAACCGCAAGGCGGCGGCCACCTGCGCCAGCACGTCGTCCAGGTCCTTGTGCAGCAGCCGGAGCACACCCACGCCAATCCCGGTAAATAACAGCGCCTGCAGCAGCTTGTAGATCGCAATCAGCAGAAGCCCCTTGTCGTGGCGCCGGCGTTGTGCCGTCGGGCGGGATGGGGAATCGATCATGACTTCCGGTGGGGCGGGTTTCGTACAAACCATCTGCTTTCTATCAGGCTAACCGATCCGGGCCGTTTGCGCGAATGGCGATCCAGCACTCAATCTTTCTCCAGGCGCCGGCGGTTGTGATGAATTGCCGTTAACTCTGGCGAGAGCTGACACCGGTCTCCGTCCGTCAACGCAGCATGTATAGCATTGGCGAATCGGCCTAAAGATAAGGAAGATGCCGCATCCCTTGCACGGTCCGATGCGGACAAAAGGATGAGATCGTGCGATTTGCCGGGGTCTTCGATTGGCAATAAATTATGCATAGTGAATATCCGCATAACGCACTGCACGATGTTCTGGGGTTATCGCGAACGGGCGCTGGCTCTGGCCGCAGCCCTGCGCGAGCGCTTTGACGCCAGAGTCGAAGTGGTTGGGGGCATGCTCGGCCAGTTTGACTTGTCTGTGGACGGCAAGCTGATTGCATGGCGTGGGGGGAGTTTTCTGGAGCGGATCAGGCCCCCACGCCTGCCGGATGCCGACGCAGTCATCGCCGCCGTCGAGCGCTATCTTGCGACCGGAAAGCGAAGTCCTGATCCGGTGACGTCCACGCGCATACGCCGCGATTTCGGCCCCGAAGATGCGAAGCGCTTCTACGATTGGCTTGGCGCGAAGCAGGATGCGCAGTTCTATGAACGGACCGCGCTCCGGTACCTTGCCGCTCATGCGGACTTCGAGCATGCTTCGGCAGTCTTCGAGCTGGGCTGCGGGACGGGCCGGTTTGCCGCATCTCTTTTCGACAAGCACTTCGGCCCGGACGTCTGCTATCTGGGAATCGACATCAGTACAACCATGACTGCCCTTGCGGCGCGCCGCCTGGCGCGCTGGAGCGGCCGCTTTGAAGTGCGAGAAGCCGACGGCACAACCAGTCTCATTTACCCGGATGCCGCCTTCGACCGCTTCGTTGCGACCTACGTGCTTGACCTGCTCTCAGAAACCGCCATTCACGCCGTCCTGGGCGAGGCTCACCGGCTCCTGGCGCCGCAGGGAAAGCTTTGCTTGGTTGCATTGACGGAGGGCGTCGATGCGATTTCCCGCCTTATTGGCTCGGCATGGACGCAGGTATATGCGCTTGATCCTCGACTGGTTGGCGGATGCAGGCCTGTAAGGATCGAGTCGTTTCTCGATCCGGCGGCCTGGCGCATGGAGCACACGCAAATCGTTTTGTCCTGGGGAATCTGCGCGGAGGTTGTGATTGCGACGCCGGTCTGATCTCTAGAAGCGGCAGGGCCAGGCGCTTACTTCTTCAGGCGCAGCAGCGCGGTGCGGTCGATCACATTTCCATCCATGATCAGTGTCGAGATGCGCCGGGCATTCCAGATGTTCTCGGTGGGGTCGCCATCAATGACGAGAAGATCTGCGCGGCGGCCGGGCGAGATCAGGCCCAGCTCGTTCCAGCCGAATTGCAATGCGTAGTTGTTGGTGGCCGCGGCCAGCGCCTCGCGCGGAGAAAGCCCCAATCGCACCAGCAGTTCCAGTTCCGTATGCATCGAGATGCCCGGCATCGAGCCCATGGCGTTGGCGCCCGAAGCCGCCAGGTAGTGTGGTCCGGCGGCATAGATGGTCTGGTTGATCCGCCAGAGACGCAGCGCTTCCTGGTCGGCCTTCTTCCGCAAGTTCTGTTCCACCCACCGCTGCGCCATCGAGGGCAGATGGCGCGTCCACCCCGGCAGCGCATAATTCATCTCACCGGAGTCGGGGTCGGAAGGGTGGTACATGTGGGCGGGATCAAGCAGTGCCGCGGCAGGATCCTGCCACAGGTTGCGATGCCCGGGAAGCCGGGCGTAATACAAACTGAAGGCGGGCATCAGCGCGGCGTGGTGCGTGGCCAGGAAGTGTGCATAGTCGCGCAGGTGTGCATCTGTCGGTGGCACTCGCGAGGCATAGTCGTATGCGGTATTCGCTGCGGGGCCGCGCGACGCAGTCACAAGCGGCTGCTGCAACTCGTCGGGGATCACGCCCAGATCGTACCGGCCCATGTTGAAGAGCGCGTCCACTCCCGCCTCGACCGCGACCCGGTACGGCGTGGAGACAAACTCGCCGTAGGTGACCAGCCCCATCTGATGCGCGCGTGCGATGATCCACTGTGTATTGGCGGCGGTAATGTCGGCGCCCAGCCAAATCACGCGGGTCCCAAGTCTGGCGGTGGCGACGAGCTGTTTCGCCGTATCCTGTGGGCTTAGCTCCACCGGATGGTCGCCCTCTTTGAGCCTGGCGGCCCACTCCGGGCGATTGGCCAGCAGGCTTGAATTATCCGTGGTGCCTACCGAGTCAATCAGGTAGAGATGCGGGCTGGGATGCGCGGCAAAATCAATCATGCCGCGGAACTGGTCGGCGCGGGCCACCACCGTGGTCACGCCCATGTAGAGATCGGCGTTTGCCTGGCCTTGGCTGCTCATCCCCGTGAAGCCGTCCACCAGCCCCGGAATCAAATACTTTCCCGTGCAGTCGATCACCTGGGCATCCTTGGGGATCGGCACATTCGCGCGCGAGCCGACATTGCTGATCACGCCGCCGCGGAGAATGACGATTGCGTCAGGCAGATCCCTCGCGGAGGTGCCCCAATTCGAAAGATCGATGACCGTGCCGCCGGCGAGTACCAGCGGAGGGCGGCTCTGTACATTGGGAGGAGCTTGTGCGCGTGCCGGCAGCCCGGACAGCAGGGCAGCCAGGATGATGCCTGTCACACCTAAAGCGAGGAGACGTACAAAGCGCATAGAATGGCTGGCCTGTTGTGGATTGTCGCACAACACCTGCCAGGATCTGATGAAACGGATCGCGCGGCGCAGGAAATGCTGAGGCGCAGTTTTCCGGCTGATCGCGTCCGCGCGGAGGCACACGGCATGGCGCACGCTTCCTGCCCGCAAGTTCGGCCCACTCTCTTTCCTTTGTTTTTGCTGAACCAAGCCGGACACTCTCAGCTGGCCACCAGCGTGGGCCTTTGGCGGCGCGCGAGCAGCGGCAGCACCTGTGCCTCCGCCGCGTCCGCCGTGAGTCCGTAGCGGGCGCGAAGAGCATCGACCTTGCCGTGCTCGATGAACTGATCGGGCCAGCCGATACGCACCACCGGCACCTCCCGGCCCAATTCAGCGAGGCTTATTTCCTTCAACGCTTCCATGACCGCCGTGCCGAAGCCGCCCATCTTCACATGATCCTCGAAGGTGACAAAGGCTGCCACCCGCCGCGCATAGTTCGCCAGCAACTCACGGTCCAGCGGTTTTACAAAGCGCGGATTGATCACCGCCGCTGAGTAGCCGTCGCGCTCCAGCCGCGCACCCAGCTCCTGCGCCAGCGCAATCATTGGTCCCAACCCAAGAATCGCCACGTCGGAGCCGTCCGACAGTACCTCTGCCTTGCCGATCGGAATTGTCTCTGGGCTGGCCTTCCGCGTCACGCCCGCGACCACGCCGCGCGGATATCGGATCGCGCTTGGCCCTGGGATTTCCAGAGCGGTCTTCATCATGTTGGCCAGCTCATCCTCATCCTTGGGAGCCATCAGCACGATCTCGGGAATGCCACGCAGATATGCGATGTCAAACAGTCCGTGATGTGTTGGCCCGTCGTCGCCTGAGAGCCCCGCTCGATCCATGCAGAAGAGCACCGGTAGCTTTTGCAGGCAGACGTCATGTACAACGGGATCGAAGGCCCGCTGCAGAAACGTGGAGTAGATGGCGCAGACCGGCCGGTAGCCGCGCGTGGCCATGCCTGCCGCGAACACGACCGCATGTTCCTCGGCGATGCCCACGTCAAAGTAGCGCTTGGGATGATGCGGCCGGAACAGGTCCAGCCCCGTTCCATTGGGCATGGCCGCGGTGATTGCAACGATCCGTTCATCGTGCTTGGCCAGCTCCGCCAGCGTTGTGGCGAAGACTTCGGCGTAGGTTGGCAGCCCCGAAGGAGCCGTTTTGCCGGTCTCGGGATCGTAGGGCCCCAGCCCATGAAACTTCTTCTGGCCGTCGAGTGCCGGCTGAAAACCGCGGCCCTTCTGCGTCAGTATGTGCAACAGCACCGGGTGATCCTGCCCCTTCAGAAACTTGAAGGTCTCCACCAGCAGCGGGATATTGTGCCCATCCAGCGGTCCAAAGTATTCCAATCCGAACTCTTCGAACATCATCGAGGGCCACAGCATGCTCTTGGCTGCTTCTTCGGCGCGTCGTACCACCTTCACTGCTGTTTTGCCGCCAAAGCGCTCAATCAGCCGCTTGGCTGATTCGTGCAGGTGCTGGTAGTGCTCGTTGGTCACCACGCGGTGGAAGTACCGTGCGATGGCGCCTACATTGCGGTCGATGGACCACTCGTTGTCATTGAGCACTACAATCAGCCGCTTGGTCTGTTCTGCGATGTTGTTCAGCGCCTCAAACGAGATGCCGTTTGTAAATGCGGCATCGCCGGCCACGGCCACTACATGCTCATTGCCACCGGCCAGGTCGCGAGCCACAGCCATGCCCAGCGCTGCCGACAGCGCCGTGCCGGCATGCCCCGCGCCATAGCAGTCGTGCTCGCTCTCGGTGCGCAGCATAAAGCCGTTGAGCCCGCCCGCCTGCCGGATCGTCGCAAACCGGTCGCGCCGCCCGGTCAGGATCTTGTGCACGTAGGCCTGATGGCTCACATCAAAGAGGATCTTGTCTGTCGGGGTATCAAATACGGAGTGCAGGGCGAGGGTTAACTCCACCACTCCCAGATTCGGCCCCAGATGCCCACCGGTCTTCGAGAGCGTCTGGATCAGGAATGCGCGGATCTCTTCCGCCAGTTTCGCCATTTGCGCGTAATTCAGGCGCTTAACGTCGGCGGGCGAGTCGATGGACTCCAGCAATGTTTCCATGTAGTTCCTTCCCCAAGACAACTGCCGGCAGTCGAGGAAAAAACCTGCGGCCACATCCCCCGCTTTCCGGGACCAGGCAGACTGGCTCTGCCAATTTATAGTATACCTGCGCTCTTGACTGGCGCATTTTCGTGACCTTAATCACATTAGATGCACCGCACCGGGTGAGGTTGATGCGGTTTGCCACTCTCGACGTCCGCGGACCGCAGATCCGCTAAAGACCCGCTAAAGATCCGCCTTGTTCCGGCGCGGGTCTCCGGGGCGCGGCCGGAAGGTGTAGGGATGATGGCTGCCGGATTGGAGGGAAGGTTTGAGAAAAAGTCAGAGGACGAGACGCGATTTTCTTCAGTCTGCCGGCGCTGCCCTTACCGGTGCCGCCCTGAGCCCGAATCTTTTTGCAGTGGGGAAGCCGTCCGGGCCGAGCACAGCTTCCCGCCCCGTTCTTCGGGGCCTGATGATCGATGCCGGTCGCGTTCCCGAGCCGCTTGCTTACTGTCGCCGCGTCATCGACTTTTGCGCTGACTGGAACCTCAACGCCCTCCAGTTCCGCCTGGCCGACGATCAGGGAAGCGCCCTGCGCTTTACCTCCGTCCCCGGCCTCCTGACTCACAAGAATGCGTTCACCGGCGCCGAATTAAAGAGCCTGGCCGAGTACGGCCAGAGTCGCGGCGTCGATCTCATTCCTGAACTGGAGTCCTTTGGCCACACCGGCTATATCACGCGCACCGCGACTTATGCACATCTGCTCGATCGCCAGCCCGGAGGCGCATCCAACTTCACCGGTGTCATCCCCGTCCATCCCGAGACGCTCGAACTCTTCCGCAAGCTCTATCGCGAAGTCGCCGCCATCTTCCCGTCCACGTATCTCCACGGCGGTTGCGACGAAGTCAACTGGGGCGGCTCCGCGCTCTCGCGCGAGGCGCTCCGCGCCAAATCCCGCGCGCAAATCTGGGCCGAGTATCTGAATTCGCTCCACCAGATTGCCCAAGGGCTGGGCAAGCAATTCATCGTATGGGGCGATTTTGTTCTCCACAAAGAGCCGCAGATTCTTCCTCGTCTCGATAAAAGCATCATAATCATGGATTGGAACTACGCGGAAAACAGCTCGGCCAATCTTTACGCGACCTTTCTCAAGTTGCGCGCCAACGGCTCTCGCGGCATCGGCGCTCCGGGTCTGGCCAACTACAGGTGGGGTGCGCGGGTCGGTACCGAGCAACTGCGCAACATCGACGCCTATGCCGAAGCCTATCTGGCTCCTGCCGATCCCGCTTCTCTCGGCGTGATTCTCACAAATTGGGTTCCCAGCCGCTACGTGCAGAATTCCATCTGGGACGGATTCGCCTACGCGGCCGTCGCCTTCAACCAGGGCACGGCCACCGCGCAGACCTCCGCCTTCCGCCGTTTTGTTGAGAAGCATTACCATGCCACCTGGAACCAGAGTTGGAGCCAGGCCTTCGAAATCATCTACGACGCCGCACCATCCATGCAAAGCAAGGCGACGGATTCGTGGATGGGCCTTCGCCTGCCGGTTCCCTGGAGCACCGACGACCAACTCGCGGACCTCCTCAGGGAAGGCGTTCCTCAACCGAATCCCTTCACCCATCTCCGCGCTCTGCTCGTGGAACTGGAGCCGCAGGTGATGAAGAATCTCTCTGACTTTCAGGCCTTCGCGCTGAGCGTGGACTATCTTGAGCGCCTCTTCTGGCGGGATCGGATTGTCCTGGAGCACGCCGCCAAAGCGACGGATCGTGAAGCTGCGGCGGAATTGATTCAAGCCATTACTCAGCGCGACAGCGCAATGACCGAAGCATTGACAAAGGATTGGGACCGCACTCGCTTTCCGGACGCAGCCGCCAAGCTCGAACCGGTCTTTGATCTCCGGCCGAAGGACCAGATGCTCTTCGCTTGGAAGCAGGCGGCAAACTACTCGGCATCTCTGGCCGGCAATCCCGATCGGTTCTATCAGATTCTGCAAAGTGCAAAGGCCGGAAGAAGCTGAGCAGGACAGTTTACAGAAGTGGAACCGCAGCGCGGACGTAGTTCTCCCAGGCGCTACCGGCGTCGCAGTAAATGCAGAGAGAGCGGCCCAGATGGATTTTCTGTAGCCATTCCTGCCACCAACAGGGACCGCAACCTTCGCTTCGTCCTCAGCGAGGCGAAGGTCGGCGGTTACCCTGGTTGAAAGCGGTTCAGAAAATAGCTATGCGAGCAATGAGCTGCCGTCGATCAGCTATTGACCTAGAACCGTCGGCACTTTTGTCAGGTAGATCCCGGCCCAGCCCGCTGCTTCCGTCGTTGAGCCTTCTTCAGCTCCCATGCTCACCGCTATTGCGAGCAAATTTCCCCTGAAGCCGTCCCGCTCAATCCCCATCGCCGTCACCGGAAGGTGCTCCAAAGTATCCGGATCAACGGCCCCGGGATCGATCAGCGTCCCGTCCATGCCGGTCTCAACTACCGTAGTGAACGGCACGTCGTCCGGACCACTACGCATATAGAGCCCATCGATAGGGTTCACATACGTTGCGTTGGTGACCGATCCCTTCCTGGCTTTGAACGCGATATGAAAGTTCGCATCAGTCAGGGATCCGTCGACCAGACCGGAAACCGCAACGAAGGTAGCGGAGCGCCATTTCGCCGGCTCTCCGGTATCGTCGGGTTCACCTTCACCGATGCCGGGGACCATCCCTGAGTAATTCCAGTACATGAAGTCGTCAAAGTCGCCGGGAGTCTTCGCCACCGCCCATGTCTTCCCTTTATTGATGTCGTAGACGAAGATGCCCTGGTGCAACGGAACCGTGACCGGGAATCCATTAGGGTACTTCGCCACACAATCGGCAATCCGAACTTTGTTGCCGGAGGTCGGGCAGATCAAGGTCAAGCTCTTGGTTTCACTTCCCCATGCCCCCCAGAAGGCGACGAAGCGGCCATCGAAGGAGACGCCCTCGCCAATCAGCTTGAATGTTGCACCGCTTGGCTCGCCGGGTACCTGATCGCCGATCTTGACCAGTCTGGCCAGGTCTGGATAGCTTCCGGCCAGTTTTGCCTTGTAGATGCCGCCAGTAGTGGGGTTGTTCTCATTATCCAATCCTACGAACACAGCCTGACCCGCGGCGGCGCTGGGCGGCGCCGTAGAACCGAACTTCACCGTCGTACCGGGAATCTGAGTGGAGTTGTCGGCAATAACGACCACGTTTCCGGTCCCTCCGGCAGGTTCATCCGCCAGTTGGCGATAGTACACCCCGGTCCTGCTCTGCGTCCCGTCCGTGTAATTGCCTTTGAAGACGATCGTTTTGAAGTTGGTCATTGATTTACCGCTGCCGACCTTGACGATGGTTACCGAAGGAGCGCCCGGGAACACGTCAAACTTTGTCGGGCTTCCCATCCCGGGGACACCAAAGCGCTCGAAGCCGGTCACCGCGCCGAGATTACTTGCGCCGGTGAGCAGCGATCCGAAGGGATTCGTGTAGATCCCCGTAGTTCCCGCACGAGATTCCGTGCCGTCTGCAAGCGCGTATTCCCAAACCGGCTGATGGTTACCGCGTGACACAATCGTGTTCGAGTCCATGTCGATGCGCGGGAACGAAGGCGGCTCTGTGAAGGTTGCGTCAAGATCGTCAGGATACGGCACAAGAGAAGTGCGGTTGAAGATCGTGACGAGGGGACCTTTGCTAACCATATCCCGGGTGAAGATGCCGTGCGCTGGCTCTCCCGTGCTACCACCTTTGCTGCGCGCGCGAATTACGACCAGACCGGCGCGGTTGACTGAAGGCTGGTTGTAGCTATTGAAATTCCGGCTGTCGCCGGGCACTGTGACACCGTTGTTGACCACTACTTGCCAATTGAACTGGACCCCGAAAGCGGTGCCCAGGCTCATGCTCAATACCCCAAGAATCAGTAAGAGCGTTCGCATACGATTCGAGTTCATTTCGAGTCCTCCGGCCCCGTTGTGCTCAATCCGGACGAAGGGCTGGGCCCGTTCACCCTTGCCGAACTTGCCCGAGACGAGCGGCGCTTACAGCGTTCGCTCACCGCAAGAATGGTGAACCTGCCGCCTGTTCTCAGAACGGCAAAATCTCCGCTACGCGCCAAAGTTTTGCGCGAACAACAGGATGGCCCTGGAAAGACACAGAGGAGCCCTACCCGGAAGTGGTTTCCGGGTATGTGCTGCACTTGGTACCTTTCGATGTCAGATTTCGACTCTTCAGGTTATGTTTTGTGAGCGAGTCAGTATGTTCGATTGTTTGGTATCTCAAATGTCCAGTGGGCAATACTTTCAGAAAGGTACGAAAGCGGGTGTTCCATACTTTGCGAGGTCTATTGCGGGGGAGGCACAGGTCATTCAGGATCCGCGCGGCTGCAACTATCGAAAGCCCCGTTCCCAACGGGAAAGATCAATCTTTGTGGGACGTACAGCCGCGGGCCAAGTTTCTCTTTCCCCATACCCTATAATGGCTACTTCTTCAGCTTTCTTCCTGGAGGCATGCCTGATGCGAAGCCCCGGTCCCATTTCCGCTGCTCTGGTTCTGTCGGTTCTAATCACGTTGCCTGCGCTGGTGTGCGTCGCGCAGGATAAGCCCGCCGCGAAATCCCAGGCGCCCGCGAAGTCCGTCGAGGCTCCCATTCCCGCCGATGTCATCACCGAGGGCTCTGTGACCGTCGGGGGGCAGCGCATTCCCTACACGGCTGTGGCAGGCATCATCACCGTGGGCGCTACAGACGCCGAGGATGCGCAGCTTGGATCTAACGGAAAGCCCGAGCCGGGCAGCCAGCTTGCGCTCTCGGAGCCCAAGAATCCGGCGGATGCGCCGCCCGTGGCGCACATGTTTTACGTGGCCTACTTCAAGACCGGCGCCAAGGCCGAGGATCGTCCGGTAACGTTCTTCTACAACGGCGGGCCCGGCAGCTCCACGATGTGGCTGCATATGGGATCGCTCGGCCCAAAGTACGTGGAGACCAGCGGCGATACGCATCTGCCGGGAGCCCCCTACCGGCTGGTGGAGAATCCTGACTGCCTGCTCGACGCGAGCGACCTGGTTTTTATCGATATGCCCGGCACGGGCTTCGGCCGCCTCGCCGGCAAAGACGCCGGGAAGGCTTTCTGGGGTGTGGATGAGGATGCCGGGGCGTTTGCCCGGTTCATTGCCCGCTTCCTGACGAAATACAATCGCTGGAACTCCCCCAAGTTTCTCTTCGGCGAGAGCTATGGAACCACGCGCTCTGCGGTCTTGGCCAACCTGCTTGAAAACCGGGACAACATTGATCTGAACGGCGTGATGCTGCTTGGCGAAATCTTCAACTTCCCGATGGGCATCGGCGTCGGCGGCGCCCGGCCGGGCATGGATCTGCCCTACGAACTGGCTCTGCCCACCTACGCAGCCACGGCGTGGTACCACAAGAAGCTGAATCCGCAACCACCGGCCCTGGCGCCCTTCCTCAAGCAGGTTGAGGATTTCGCTCTCGGTGAGTATATGCATGCGCTGGCTGAGGGCACAGACATCAAGCCCGAGGAAAAGCAATCCGTGGCTGAAAAACTCCACGAATATACCGGGCTGCCGGTCGCCTATCTGATCAAAGCCGATCTGCGCGTGAATGGGGGCGAATTTGAGAAGACTTTTGCTGACGAGGACGACATGACGACGGGCCGGTACGATACGCGCTTTCTCGGTCCCACGATTGACCCATTGAGCCAGGGGGCGGAGTACGATCCGCAGAGCGCAGCCATTTCATCGGCCTATGTGGCGCTCGTCAACTCCTATCTGCGCAGCACGCTGAAGTACGGCGCGGGCCAGTCTTACCTGCCCAGCGCGCTCTTCGGCGGCGTTCATTGGGACTGGTCGCGTCACGGCCATAGCGGATTCGGAAGTCCGAATGGCGTCAACGTGAGCGCCGACCTGGCCGATGCGATGAAGACGAATCCGCATCTGAAAGTGATGGTCAACGACGGCTACTACGACATGGCGACGCCATTCTTTGCGGCGATGTATGAGGAAAAGCACCTGCCCATTCCCGAATCGCTGACCAGCAACATTCAGTACGACTGGTACGAGTCAGGCCACATGGCTTATGTAAGAGACGAGTGCCGCAAGCAACTGCACGACCGCGTTGCAGCGTTTATCAGGAGCACCGATGGCGGAGGCAAATGAGGTCAATCCACCGCAACCACGCAGGCTGGCCTGTCACACGTCAGGGTGACTGCAGTCACGGCTTTCGAAAGCTATTGCCTGAGAAAATATTAAGCTGGTCTCCTATACCCGAATGGCAAGGGGGTACGTATGAGTGTACTAAGGACCTCTATGCTCTTGCCGCTGATTCCCCTGGTTGCAATGCTGGCGCCGGTTCGTGTAGTCAGCCAGACAGCAACCGCTCCGACAAATCCGGATCAGATCTACGAGCATGAGGAGACGCGAAACCTCGTAGCGCTGGTCAATGATGCAACCGATCTGATTCGAGCCAAGGGTGAGGCCGGGTTTACGGAACTGCGCGCTGCCGGCAGCCGCTGGCGTCAGGACGACAGCTACATTTTTGTTCTGGACCGGAAGGGCAACATGCTCGTGCATCCCGATCCCACGCTGGAAGGCATGAACGTGATTGACCTGAAGGACGTGAACGGGAAGCCGATCATCCAGGGGCTCATCAATGCCGCAACCACGCTGCCCAATAAGCAGGAAGGCTGGTATCACTACGAGTGGCCGGTACCCGACGGACTGTTGCCGCGCTGGAAGAGCAGCTTTGTGCGCCTTGCGACCGCGCCCTCGGGGAAGCAGTACATCGTGGGCGCGGGCATGTACGACGACCGCATGGAGAGGGCGTTTGTGGTGGATGTGGTGAATGACGCCGTGGGCCAGATTGAAGCCAATGGTGAGGCGGCCTTCGTACGGTTCCATGATCCGAAAGGCCCATTTCTCGCCAAGGATGCCTATATCTTCGTTCTTAAGCCGAATGGAGTTGAAATCGTGAACCCGGCGTTTCCCAACCTGGAAGGCCGCAACCTGACGGATGTGAAGGATACGCAGGGCAAGAATCCGATTCAGGAAATGATCAGCGTAGTACAAACCAAGAGTTCCGGTTGGGTTGATTACATGTGGCCGAAGCCGGGCGAGAGCGTTTCCACAGTGAAGTCGGCCTATGTTCGCAAGGCGAAGCTGGGCAATGATTGGGTCGTGGTGGGGTGCGGCGTGTATCTTGCCGATGCTCCAAGGGCCAGGAGCACCGGTACGGCCATGACCGCTCCGGAACTGATGGCGCTGGTGAGAGATGGCGCTGCTTTGCTGGAGGAGCAGGGAGAGGAAGCCTATCCGGAGTTTCGCAAGCAGGATTCGAAGTGGTTCCATGACGGCACGTACTTCTTCATCTGGGACACCAATGGCACCAGAGTTCTGCACGCTGCCGATCCTTCACTGGAAGGGCAGAATGATGCCGAAGTCAAGGACGTGCTGGGCAGGCCCTACGGCAGGATGTTTCTTGAAGCGGCCAACAATTCCTCCGGTGAAGGCTGGGTGCACTACATGTATCCACAGCCCGGGGACATCTTCCCGACCTGGAAATCAACCTTCGTGAAGCGCGTTAGCTATCCCGACGGCACGCAGCACATTATTGGCAGTGGCGTTTACAACATGCAGATGGATAAGGCGTTTATCGAGGATGTTGTGAACCGCGCCTCGACCGTGTTGGCGGATGAGGGCCGGGCGGGCTTTGTCAAACTGCGTGACAAAACAGGGCATTTTGTTTTTATGGATACCTATGTCTTTGTGCTGACGCCCGAAGGTATTGAGTTGGTGAATCCCGGCCAGCCCAGCATGGAAGGAAAGAACATCATCAACTTGAAAGACGTGAATGGCAAGGAACTGATCCGCGAGTGCCTTGACCAGGCCAGCAAGAACGGAGGCGGCTGGGTGGAGTACTACTGGTACAAACCCGGCGACAATACGCCCATGCGCAAGCTGACCTACGTACGGCAGGTCCAATCCGGCCAGGAGACTTACATCGTGGGATCGGGATTCTATACGGATGAGGAGATCTGATCTACTGCGCTACGTCCGTGATGAAGATGGAATTGATGGGTGTAAATCTCTTGGGGAGGCGGTGACCGCGAGGTGAGCCACAGGATCAGAGCAGCGGAACCTGTGGCTCGGGCGAATACGCCTGCATGTCCCTGGCGCTGTTCTTCCTCGTGCCGAAGGGCAACACGGCCCGAAGGATGGTTGACCGAGGAGCGATCGCGGCGAGTGCAGGGAGGTTTTTCCGACCGCTCGGCGGAAGTCGAGGTCTCCTGCGAGAAGGCTCAGACCATCGTCAAATCCATTCGAAGAGGCGGTCGCCGGCGAAAGATGTGCGGTGAGTGGAAATTGCACCAGGGATGTGCGGGCCCAGGCGTCGGCGACCAGCCACCCGAAGCTGTAGGATGAGCGCAGGGATGTTCTCGTCTTCGATGGGAAACAATCGGGAGGAAACCGAGCGTGGCTGGTTGCGGTAAGGTTTTTGCATTTGCACTGGTGCTGAGCGGTATGACCGTTGGAATGTCTTCGCAGGCGGCCTGGGGTCAGATGCTCGAACCAACCGCGCCATCGGCTGCTCCCAATCCATTGGTGGATACCACGATGAGTCCGGGCAAAGAGCTGCTCTTCAACCTGGAGGCGCAGTTTGCGAAGGATGTGGCCGCTCGCGGGGGCGCGGGCTTTACCTCCTGGTTTGCCGACGACGCGGTGCTGCTGGGGAACGGTAAGCCGCCGGTTGTAGGCCGCGCCGCTATCGCCAAGACCGCTACGTGGTCACCCAAGGACTATCAGCTTTCGTGGACGCCTATCAGCGCGGTCATGGATCCCTCCGGCGATATCGGCTATACATGGAGCCACTACGAAGGGCACAGCAAGGATGCCAACGGTAACCCCGTCAACACCAGCGGCCGCTTCATTACCATCTGGCGCAAGCAGCCCGACGGCAGCTGGAAGGTTGCTTTGGATGCCGGAGCCAATGAACCCGCCCCTGTTGGCGATTGTTGCCGGATCCCGGCCACCGGAAATCAATAACTTAAGTAATTAGCTGCACGTTCCCTGATCTCCGTCCGCCAGGTGACCAGGGTGGTAGAAAAAAAAGCGCAATCTGCCCTAATAGTTGCAGCGTCAACAACCTGCATTTGCCGGATACTGGCTGCGGGTGTACGTCTATGATCTCGGTGCCAGTCCAACAGATTGGCGCGCTGCGGTTTTTGTCTGCGCGCCCTGAGCTCAACATATTAGATCGCACGGTCGATCCGGCCCTCGACGAACTAGCGGAACTCGCTGCGGTTTTGACCAACGCCGACTACGCTTACATCGCGTGGCTTGACTTTAATCGGCTTTGGTTCAAAGCGCAGTTCGGGTTCAAGGCGCCGGAGCAGCCGCGTGCTTCTACTCCCTGCCAATGGGTCCTGGACAGAGGCGAACCGCTGCTGATTGCGGATGCGAGCGAGCAATCGCCCTTTCAGCCGGAAGGCATTCCGCTGATGGGCGCTGCGCACTGCCGGTCCTATGCGGGAATACCGTTGCACTCGAACGGGCGGCAGACCGTGGGAACCTTGGCGGTTCTGGCGCGCGAACCGGGCCGGTTCAAACCTGAGCAATTGGATCATCTGGAGGCTCTGGGGCGGCAAGTGATGACGAGGGTGGAACTTTACAACCGAATTCGTGCTCAGGAGCAGGCACAGCGCGCGTGGCAGCGGACGGAGCGGGCGCTTGCGGTGGAGCGGTGTTTCGTGGCCGCGACGCTGGATTCAATTCCGGCGCTGATTGTGGTGCTGGACACTGCCGGGCGGGTGGTGCGGTTGAACCACTCCGTTGGGCAATTGACAGGCCTGAGCCTGGCTGACGTTGTCGGCGGGCTGTTTGTGGAGGAAGTGCTCGATATCAAAGACAGGGCCTGGGCAGCGGAAAAAGTGCAGGAGGCCGCGGCAGGGCAGGTTTCCGGCCCGCATGAGACGGCCTGGAAGGTCGACGGTCACGCCGGCACTTCTGGTCCAACCCGGCGCGTGAGCTGGACATTGCGGCCTTTGCTGGGTCCTGACGGCGAGATTCAATACCTGATCGTAGTTGGGCAGGATGTGACGGATCAGCGCCACAAGGAAATGACGTTGTATTCCAGCGAAGCGCGCTACAGGGAGATGGTCGAGAACAGTCTGGGATTCGTCTTTACCTGTTCGATGGAAGGACGCCTGACCGCGCTGAACGCGTTTACGGCTGAAATCCTGGGTTATCGTTCAGATGCGCTGGTCGGGCGTTCGATCTCTGAACTGATGGATGCGGCCAGTGCCGCCGCCTTTCAGGATTGCCTTCGTGTTCTGGATATGTACGAGGACGAGGAGTGGCAGCGCACCTTGCAGTTGCGGCGCAGCGACGGCGTCTATCGCCGGATTGCCCTCCGTAGCCGGCGCGTGCAATTGCCGGGAGAGCGGCCGTTTGTGCTGAATCACGGCATGGACATGACCGAGCAGCACGAGGCGGAGGAAGCGCTGCATCTGGCCACGCGCCAGCGCGAGATGATCCTTGAAGCAGTGGGAGACGGCATCTTCGGTATTGACCTGGAGGGCCGCGTGACCTTCATCAACCGTGCGGGCGCGCGGGTGCTGGGGTACCAGCCCGATCAGCTTGCCGGCCGCGATGTGCACTCCACCATTCACCATAGCCACGCCGACGGCACGCCCTACTCGAAGTCCACCAGTCCCATCCTTCAGGCGCTGCGTCTTTGCGAGGCCATACGCATGCGGGATGAGGTCTTCTGGCGTAAGGATGGCACGCCGATTCCAGTGGAGTACAGCGCCAATCCGCTGATAGAGGAGGGGCGCGTTTCCGGAATGGTGGTGGCTTTCCAGGATGTTTCGGAGCGGCGCCGGCTGGAGAAGATGAAGGATGAGTTTATCTCTACGGTCAGCCATGAACTGCGGACCCCGCTCACCTCACTGCGGGCCTCGCTGGGGCTGATCACTGCGGGATCGCTGGATAAGCGCCCTGAGAAGCAGCAGCAGATGCTCGAGATGGCGACGGGCAACTGCGACCGGCTGATCCGGCTGGTGAACGACATTGTTGACTTTGAGAGCGTGGAGCGGGGCCGTCTTCTGCTGCACCGCCAGCTTGTGGAGACGGCTGATCTGCTGCGCCGGGCGGCGGATGTGGCGCACAACCCGGCCGCACAGTCTCAAATCGAGTTCCGAATCGACGCGCCGCAGGCTGCGGTTTATGCCGACCAAACGCGAGTTCTGCAGGTGCTGAATGAACTGGTCGATAATGCCATCAAATTCTCCCGGCCGGAAACTACGATCCGGCTTTCTGCGGAGCCGGTGGAAGCGGTGGCATCTGAGGACGGCCCGGCATCTGGCGGCGAGGTCTGCTTCGTAGTGGAGGATGAGGGCACCGGTATTGCCAGGGAGAAGCTGGAGCATATCTTCGATCGCTTCCAGCAAGGAGACGCCTCGGATTCACGTGCGCTGGGTGGCACGGGGCTGGGGCTGGCGCTCTGCCGCAGCATCGTCGAGCAGCACGGCGGCCGCATCTGGGCTGAAAGCGAACCCGGGAAGGGCAGCCGGTTCCTGTTCACGCTGCCGCAGGCCGCGGCGCCTGCCATACGGCAGATAGCGTCGTGACGAGGACTGATCCGATCCCGCGCTGCGAACGCGGCGACTGTCCCGGGAACTCGGGCCTGTTCGCACAACGAGGTCATTCGCACTGGTAGTGTGAACGAGCCTGGGTTCTCATCAAATGCTGCACGCATCACGGCTGATCCTGGCCCTAATCTCGTTTGCCGCACGATGCGGAATCGCAATGCCTCTCATCTCTCTCATCGAGACGATTCCCCGCACCTGTGCCAGGACCGAACTGATGTATGTGCAATTGAGTGGCGCCACAGAATCCTGGCTCTCGTCAGCGGGCTGGTTGTCACAGGCCGCCGAATTGTCCGGAGGCGGCAGGCAAACGGGGCGGTCTGTTTGTGGCGCGCTGTTCGTTGTTGGTCGGCCGCTATCTTTCCACTGGGATTTCCGTCACAGTGACAAGCCGTTCTGGCCGGCTTTGACCGGCTTTCCGTGCCGGTTTCCATAAAGCCACCGACACCACTTCGTGGAACAGGGGTAAAGACGATAGTCTATGAGGGTACCGAAATCACTCACGGCGCCCGCTCAAGAGGAAAGCCCTGAGAGCGGCAAGGCAGCCCTGGCAAGGTATTGAGGAGAGTTTCAAGTTGAAGAGTACGTTCTTGCTTTCAATTTTGGCCGTGGTTCCGGCCGCGCTCATGCCCCTGGCGGCTACCTGTCAGGCTGTTCCGGACGCTGGCTCCGGTCCCGCCGGGGCCAAGCCGCGCGTTTACAAGTACGAGGCTTTCGCGGGCTATGGCTATACGCAGTTGAATCAGGTGAATCTGTCGCGCTACGGGTTGCAGGGTTTTAAGGTATCCGTCGGCCGCAACTGGAAGTACCTTGGCATCGTTGGCCTGGGGGACTTCTATAAGTACCCGACCGGCTTTGCTGGCGGCGGCAATCCGGGCAAGCCGGTGGTGATGTCAGCCCTGGGCGGCATGGATGTCCACTCCGTCCTCTATGGTCCCCTGAGCGGCTATTTCCGTGCACTTATGGGTGGTGAACATACGGGCGGCGAAAATATGACTCCGACGATTTCCTTCGCAGGCGGCGTGGGAGTCGGGATGGACTATACCCTTAAACCGCGCTGGGCCCTTCGCGCTTCCGGTGACTGGATTGGCGCGGCCTTTACGGTGAGGAACAATACGAACCAGCTTGGTTACTCTCCTCACACGAACTGGAATCTGCGCGCGTCGATTGGATTGGTCTATCGCTTCTGAAGTGGGCGGGAAAAGACAGCAAGGATTGGTTCGATTCAAAGCGAGGTCCGCCGAAGCGGACCTCGCTGTTTCTGTACGGCCGGAGTGAATCCGGCTCCGCGCGGGCGGGATTGAGCGCCCTGGTTAACCTTCCTCTGCTTCCCGCAGCTTGGCGATCACCGTGAAGTCTTCGAGCGTGGTGATGTCACCCTTGATCTCGCCGTGGGTGGCCAGATCTCTGAGCAGGCGGCGCATGATTTTGCCGCTGCGCGTCTTGGGCAGCGCCTCAGTGAAACGGATGTCGTCGGGGCGGGCCAGAGCGCCGATCTCCTTGGCAACCCACTGGCGCAGTTCATCCTTCAACGCCGGGCTCGGCTGATGTCCGCTTTCGAGCGAGACAAAGGCGGCGATGGCCTGGCCTTTCAAATCATCGGGACGGCCTACGACGGCAGCTTCAGCCACCTTGGGATGGGCGACCAGCGCTGACTCGACCTCCATGGTGCCCAGGCGGTGCCCGCTGACATTGATGACGTCATCGACGCGGCCCATGAGCCAGAAGTAGCCGTCAGCGTCCTGCCGGGCGCCGTCGCCGGTAAAGTAGCAGCCGGGGACATCGCTCCAGTAGGTCGTGCGGAAGCGCTCGGGATCGCCATAAACGGTGCGGGCCATCGAGGGCCAGGGCTTGCGAACGACCAGCAGGCCGCCGTGACCCGCTGGAACCGGCTTTCCCTCGCGGGTAACGACCGCGGCATCAATCCCGAAAAAGGGCCGCGTCGCCGAGCCGGGCTTGGCTGCCACCGCTCCGGGAACCGGCGCGATCATAATGGAGCCGGTCTCGGTCTGCCACCAGGTATCCACGATCGGGCAGCGGTTGTGGCCGATCTTTTCCCGGTACCACATCCAGGCTTCCGGATTGATGGGCTCTCCCACCGTGCCCAGCAGGCGCAGAGAATCCAGCTTGTGCTTCTCGACGTGCTCATTGCCCCACTTGATAAAGGCGCGGATCGCCGTGGGCGCGGTGTAGAAGATTGTCACGCGATGGTCGTCAATGATCTTCCAGAAACGCGAGAAATCGGGCCAGTTCGGCGCGCCCTCGTACATCAGCACGGTGGCTCCGTTTTGCAGGGGACCATAAACGATGTAGGAGTGGCCTGTTACCCAGCCGATGTCGGCGGTGCACCAGTAGATGTCATCGTCGCGCAGGTCGAAGACATACTTGGTCGTCAGGTAGGTCTGGACGGCGTAGCCTCCGGTGGTATGCACCAGTCCCTTAGGCTTGCCGGTGGTGCCGGAGGTGTACAGGATGTAGAGCGGATCCTCGGAGTCCATGTGCTCCGCAGGGCACTCCGGCGCGGCAGCGGCGACCAGATCGTGCCACCAATGATCGCGGCCTTCAGTCATCGCAACCGGCGTATCGGTCCGGCGGTAGACCACCACGTGCTTTACCGTGTGGCAGGCGGCCATGGCTTCGTCAACGGTGCGCTTGAGCTGGATCAGGTTGCCGCGGCGGTAGCTCGCGTCCTGGGTGAGGATGGCCACGCAGCCTGAATCGTTGACGCGGTCGGCGATGGCGTTAGCCGCAAACCCGCCGAAGATGACCGAATGGACAGCCCCGATGCGCGCGCAGGCCAGCAGCGCAATCGCCAGTTCAGGGGTCATACCCATGTAAATGGCTACGCGGTCGCCTTTCCGGATGCCGAGTCCCTTGAGAGCGCTGGCAACCTTTTGCACCTCGGCGTGCAAGTCGGCGTAGGTCAGCCGCCGAATCTCGCCCGGCTCGCTCTCCCAGATGATCGCAGTCTTGTCGCGGCGCTCGCCCAGGGCGTGACGATCGACGCAGTTATAGGTCAGATTGAGCTTGCCACCCACGAACCACCTGGCCCAGGGCAGATCCCACTCAAGCACCTTGTCCCACTTCTTGAACCAATGGAGGTCGGCGGCCACGCCGCTCCAGAATCTTTCGGGATCTTCGATGGATTGTTTATAGAGAGCCTCATACTGCTCAAGACTCTGAATATGCGCCTTTTGGCTGAATCCCGGCGGCGGCGGAAAAACGCGGCTTTCGCGTAGCGAGGAGTCGATATCCTGTTGTGCAGTTCTTGGAACCGGCGACGAAGACATGAACAGCGTCCTTGGAAGAAAAGTGATATCAACGCGGCTCGCGGCGTGCGCGGATCGCGCCTCCGCGGGAAATACCCCGTGGGTGTCACTTTATCGAGTGACACATGCAAAGGGCAAGTGAGTGCCGTCGCCTTGCTCTCCTCGCCATTACGCCGTGGCCGGCCGGAAGAGCAGCCCGCTTTGGCCACTGACCATGGGCTGCCGCGTCTTCAGCAGCACCCGGTAGACCACCGGGCCCCAGCTGCTCACAAGGCCGGGATTGTTCAGCCGCATCGTTTCCACGTTGGCCACCAGCGTTTTCGGATCGTAATCGACCGTGACCTCCGCCGAGTGGTCTGCCGGCCTTGGCATCAAGTGCAGCCGGCCATCTTCCACGCGGACCGGGCGGCAGGTCATCAACGACCAAGTAATCTCAGACGGCTGCATATTGAGCGCAAAGCGGTCCCGCACGAAGATTTGCCGTGACTTCCGGTTGATCTCCACAGTCCGTATCCACTCATGCAGGTTGGCTTCGGCCGGGTATGCCTCAGCGAGGTTCATCTCCAGCGAGGAGATGGCGCCATCGGCCACATAGTGCAGGTCGGTGGCGCGATAGGCAGACCCTACGCCCTGCTGCACCGTTCCGATGGTCGGCAGGTTGTGATACGCCGATTCCGTTGAAGCCAGTTCGTAGCGGTGCTCGTCAAAGCTCTGCTTTTGGTATGACTCCCCGCCGAGGTCGATGATGACCGGCTCGCCATCCAGGTAAACCCAGAAGCTGCCGGTGTCGTTGTGGCTATGGCTCTTGCCATTGTCAGACGCGATGCAGGCGAGGAACGGCCCCTCGGGGCTGTTCTCCTGCATGTGCGCCGCCATGAACGCCGTCTGCGGCAGCCACACATCTTTGAGCAGCGGCGACGGCCGCGGCGGCTCCGCGCGCAGCGCCGCCTCGCCGAAGATGGCCGGCACCGTGCGCGGAAGGTAATTCTCCGGCAGGTCCGCCGTGGCCAACGCCACCATCAAGGTGCTGTTGACATGCTTGCCGTAGCGGAAGAGCTTGTCGCGGTCCACGATCTGCCGGGAATGCGCATCGCCAATGTTCACATAGCGATCGCCCGCGATGCGCACCTCGACGATGTACTCGCCCATGCGCCGCAACAGGGGCTCGTGCCAGATATTCACGCGGCCGTTGGTCGCCGAGCCCAGCATCTCCAGCCCGTCCATCATCGTGCCAGCGGCCTCATTCCAGTACGAACAGCCCTCTTCGCAGCCTCCGTCATCCGGATACGTGTTGATGAAGTTATCCAGGCATACCATCATTTTTTGCACGCCGGCCACGCGCCGCGCCGCGTCGCGATCCACAAGCAGGGAAGTGGTCACCCAATTCGAACAGATCCAGGCATCCCAGTTATTCACCGGTTGCACTTCGCCCGCCGGTGTGTCGTCCCACGGCAGATCATCCCGCCGTTTTCCGCCCGGAAGCCCCATCCACATGAAGTTCTGCGAGAGCAGCGGATTGAAGATGCGCCGCTCCGCCTCCACATACACGCGCTCGGTCAGGATGGGGTTGATGGCATTGAGCCGGTCGCCGACCAGGTAGACGGTCCGGGCCAGCGTGGCCGCCGTATCCGCCGCGAACAAATCAACGATCGGGTCCAGGGGATCGGGCAATCCCAGCCCTTTTTTCTGGATGTAGAGGTGCGCGGGGACGCCCCAGAAGCTCTGTTCGCAGATGGACCACACACCATTGGCGATGTCGTCCACAAAGCGGCCTTTGTTCTCGATGCATTCCGCAAAAACGAGCGCCTGAAGAGCCATCAGGTTCGCGGTGCGCACCCTCTCGTAGTCGGAGCGGTTGCCGATGCGCGCATACTCCAGAAACAGAGTCGCGGAAGGCGCCTCGTACTTGTGGTGAAGATACTTCTCGCCCGCGGCAAGCAGGGCGGCGCTGGTTTGGGGCCGTAGCTGCGACCACGCTGGATTCCCAATCTGCGGATAGGGCTTGTACTGTTCCAGAGGAATCAGGCTTTGCTTCAAGGCATCGGGGCTGCACTGGCGCGCCAGCAGATTGCGAATTTTGCCTCGCGGAGCAGCGGTGTTCTTGGCCGGCAAGGTGTGAACTTCAAGGCCATTCAATGCTGCTGAGCCAAACAGGAGCGCCGATCCAATCAGGAAGTTTCTGCGCGTGAGCGGAGCAAGGGATTCCACAATCTGTTCCACAAAAATATTCCTCCAATAAATTCCGCGTACACCAGTTCGGTACACTCCGCGGCCTGTGGGCCACAACTGACTGGTCCACGCAAAGGCGCACCACAGATGTGCGGTAACCTTGCGGCTCATGAATTTGCAGGCGGATGAGCTCGGAAGATCATTCTAGAGGCCGGGGTTGTGGCGGTCAATCAGCACGCGGCGCCTATGTGATGACCGGCACATCCTCCACGCCTTTCACGCCGAACATGCGCCGGTAGCGCTCGATTTCAGCCGGATCTCCGAGCGCCTTCGAATAGTTATCGGAGAGCTTCACCGCCGGCCTGCCCTCCGCGTCGCTCAGTTTGCAGACCAGGCTCACGGGATCGAAGCTGTTATCTCCCAGAGGATTGCAGCCGCGGAAGTCGTTGGTCAGCAGAGTTCCCCATCCGGCACTGAACCGGATACGCGGCTCGCGCGCCCACTTCTTCTCATCGAGAAAATCGGCGGCGCGGCGAAAGTCCGCCGGCGAAGCCCCATTGCGCAGAGTGCCGCCAAACCAGGCATGCAGCCCCAGAATCGGGTCCACATCGAGCGCGTCGGAAGCGATCAGCCGCTTGCGGCGCGGATCGCGGCCGCGCTGCCGCAGCCACTCGATATACTCATCGCCCGCCAGGTAAGGGTCTTTGCTGTCGATGCGCTGCCCTGTCCAGTCGGCCACCCAATCGGGCGCGTGTTCAAGAAACTGCGTGGTGCCGAATGTATCGGGAAGGAGAATGAGTAACTCGCCCTGATAACTTTGCTGCCACAGGTCAAGCAGGCGGTACTGCGCGGTCCGTAACTCCTCCTCGCTGGTGGCCATTGCCGCCAGGGCCATGGGCAGCTCGTGGGCATTGGTTCCGATGGCTTCCATGTCGTGCTTGTATGCCAGATAGGTGTTGGAGCTGCCGGCAAAACTTGTGCCGAGCACGTCGCTAGCCGCTTTCACCACGTACTCCTGCCACAGGAAGCTATGGCGCCGGCGGGTTCCAAAGTCGCTGACGCTCAGTCCCGGAACTCCGCGCAAGCGCTCAAGCTTTTCCCACAAGCGGGTCTTTGCGCGGGCATAGAGAATATCCAGCTCAAACTCGCTCAATCGCTTCAGGCTAGCGCGGGTCTTCAACTCGTCAATGACCGCGAGCGCGTAAATCTCCCACATGGTCGTTTCCGTCCACAACCCGTGAAAGCCAAGCACGAATTGGCCGTCATGGACGGACAGGTCGTAATTGGAAAGCCTGAAATCGTGTTCCAGCCACTCCAGAAACCCAGGCTCAAAGATGCCGCGCCGCCCGTAGAAGGTGTTGCCAGCCAGCCAGATCAGCTCTGACTTGCGGAAGCGCAGCTTGCGAACCTGCTCCAACTGCTCACGCAACTCGTGCAGATCGACAATCTCGGCCAGCCGTACCGAGGCGGTGCGATTCAGCAGAGTAAACGAGGCATGAATACGGGGAAAGTTCTTCCAGATGAACTGGAGCATCAGCAGCTTGTAGAAATCCGTATCCAACAAGGAACGGGTAATGGGATCAAGCTCCCAGTTGTGATCGTGCGCGCGCCGGGCCAGATTGATGATCACGATGGCTCAACTTTACGCGAGCCTGCGGCTATTGCGGAAGTGCGGCGAGCGGAAATTGGCCGTTTGCCTCGGGAAGGGCAGACCGGCAAACGCGTTGCGGAGTATACTGGCTCGCGGCCGTGAAATCCCAGGCGAAAGCTGCGGCAAAACGGTCCCGTGCTGACCGCACAGGCAATTCGGACAGCTCGCGTTACGAAATCTGTTGCCGCATCGAAATGCCGGTACGAGGAGAGAGCGTAGTGCGGGGTCCCATTCAGAAATGAGGTACGTATGAATCGTCGGCATTTTCTTGCAGGCAGCATTGCCCTGGCCGGGCAGCAACAACTCCTCCGCTCCATGGACGCACTCTCCATCGGCAGGTCCGCTCTGTCCGGCCGCGGCGCCGGTGCGGGTGCGGCTCCGCTTACGTTGCCCAAAGATCTCCTCAGTACCACCTTTCCTGAGTCCTTCCTGACCGAACATCTGGCTTCCGCGGACAAGTGGCATCCCTACCCGAAGTGGGGCGAGCGGGCCGCCTGGGCAGCTGTTCCCGACGATATTCGAGCTTTGATCATCGAGCAGGCGGAGGCCAATCAAAAGGCGGGTTGGCACGCTATTCTCGCCACGACGTTCCTGCAGTTTGCCCGCAACGGCAACCGCACCGTCTACGAAAGCCAGAGCTTCGGCCGCCGTGGTCACCTGGAAAGCCTGGTGCTGGCCGAGTGCCTGGAAGGCAAAGGACGCTTCCTTGACGACATCACCAATGGAATCTGGCTGATCTGCGAGGAGAGCTTCTGGGGCGTTCCCGCGCACCTGTACATGCAGCACACGGGGCCGGGGTTGCCTGACATTACCGATCCCATCATTGAATTATTTGGCGCGGAGACGGTCTCGCTGCTGGCATGGACGAAGTACCTGCTGGCCGAGCAGCTCGACACCGTGTCGCCGCTGATCAACAAGCGCATCGTGCTTGAATCCGAGCGGCGCATCCTGGAGCCGGCTCGCACCCGTAATGACTTCTGGTGGATGGGCTTTGAAAAGAACACGCGGACGGAGCGGCTGAACAACTGGACGCCGTGGATCAACTCCAACCTGATGGTGGCCAACCTGATCCTCGAAGAGGATCCCAAGCGCCGTGTCTTTGAAACCACGCGCATTCTCAAGAGTCTGGATCAATACCTGAATCAATACTGGCCGGATGCCGGTGAAGAAGAAGGCCCAGGCTATTTCAGCGCCTCGCCGATGTGCTACTTCGAGGCGGTGAGCATGATCAACGATGCGACCGGCAACGTCACCAATGTTCTTTCTACTCCCTTCATCGACGCCATGGCGCGATACATCCTGCATGCGCACATTTGCAAGGACAACTACATCGATTATGGAGACGCGCACGTTCATGCCGGTCCGGATGGCGACCTGCTTTATCGCTACGGCAAGGCCGTTCACGATGAGCAACTGCAGGCATTCGGCGCTTACTACGCGGCTCAACGAGGCCTCACGGCAATCCACCACGAAACCGGCGCCGGGCGCCGTGGCCACGGCGGAGGCATCCCGCGCCTGACGCGCGCATTACCGGCTTTGCTTGAAGCGAAGGAAATCCGCGCGGCCAGGAAGGAAGACGTTCTGCTGCGCGACTCTCATTATCCTGACCTGGGCCTGGTCACAGCGCGCGTGAAAGAAGGTTCCTCCGAAGGCATGTATTTTGCTGACCTGGCAGCCAACAACGGCCGCAGCCACAGCCACAACGATACCGGCAGTTACATCATCTACCAGGATTGCGAACCGGTGGCCATCGATGTGGGGGTTGAGGCCTATTCCGCCAAAACCTTCAGCCCTGAGCGCTATAGCATCTGGACGATGCAATCGGCCTATCACAACCTGCCGACGATCGGCGGCGTGATGCAGCATGACGGTGTGCAATATCGGGCGACAGACCGCAAATACTCAAGTAATGACCAGCGCGCGACTTACTCCTTCAATATCGCCGAGGCTTACCCGCAAGAGGCCGGCGTCAAGTCGTGGATACGCACGATCACGCTCGACCGCGCCAAGGACGTCATCACCGTGGAGGAAGACTTCGAGCTGCAGCGCGCAGTTCCCGTGAGCCTGACGGTAATGACTCCGCGGCTTGTAACCGTGGCTCCGGACGGAAAGATCACCTTGAAGCTTGCATCGGGCAGCGGGACCGATTCAATGCTCAAGTACGACGGCGGGCAGATTGAGCCCAAGGTGGAGACGATCAAGCTGGCTGACATGGGGCTGCGTATGAGCTGGGGCGACCAGATCTACCGCATCCTGCTCAATTCAAAACAGCCCGTTGCGAGCGGCAAGTGGTCCTATGAATTCCGCCGCGCGTAACCGGGTCAAGGTTGGCTCACGGCCTGACTGTGTGCCGAAGAAACAGGTTGATTGCTGATGTTTATGGCTGTGCGATGTGGATGGAGGGGGTTTCTCCATCCGCATCGCCGCCGGCTTCTTGAGGAGTACAACAGTTTTCACCGAGAGACCGTAGACCGGATATGCCGTTGTAGGGCCGGGATGTAAGATGGGAATTCCGGCTGACGTATTCTGTAATGCATTTCTTAAACCATCAACCAGGAGTAGACATGACGCCAGGTGTAAACGTGCACGCAAAGGAAGCCGCTACGATTTCTGAACAGGCAGGGCCAACCCGGAGGGAGGTTTTGCAGGGATCCCTTGCCGTTGCGGGCACAGCGCTCGCTTCTTCCATGGCTCCATCGATTCTGACTGCCCAGACCCAGACGAAGAAGCCAAACCTGGTCTTCTTCCTTGGCGAGGGGCAGCGAGCCGATGCGCTTTCGATTGCGGGGAATCCGATTCTGAAAACGCCCAACCACGACCGTATCGGCCGCGAGGGCATGCGCTTTGAGAATGCTTTTTGCACTAATGCCCTCTGCGCCCCGGCGCGCGCCGTATTGCTCACGGGCATGTACTCCCGTTCCACGGGTGCGCTTTCAAATGGACACATGAATCGTCCTTTGCCGGCCGACATTCCGATCTTTACCGATATTCTTCGCGAGGCGGGCTACGAGATCGCCATCGTGGGCAAAGTGCATATTGGCAATGGCGTCGAGGAGCGTAACTGGAACTACTATTTCGGCCATAACGCTCCGGCGAACAACTACGTCAATCCCTTCTTCAAAGAAGGCAGGGATGGCAAGGTGGGTCAGCAGGTCCAATATCACAATGTCTATCCGGATGATCTGGCCGTGGACCGCGCGCTGGCCTGGCTCAAAGAGGATCGCGGCGACAAGCCGTTCTGCCTGCTGGTGTGGTTTGTGGCTCCGCACGAGCCGTTCTTCCGGCCCCGGCGCCTTCTGGATATGTATCGCGGCGTGCTTACTCCAAAGCCATCCTCATTTGATGATGACCTGAAGGGGTATCCGGGCAAGCCGAAATGTTTTGCGGACGCGACGAACAAGATCGGCACCACGTTCTCGCACCCAGCCTGCGGCTCGCTTGAAGGGGTGATGAAGGATTACTACTCGGGGCTGGTGGCCGTAGATCAAAATATTGGCCGGATTCTGAATTACCTCGAAAAGCAGAACATTCTTGATGACACGGCGATCGTGCAAACTTCCGATCACGGCTTCTTCCTGGGCGAATGGCGCATGTTCGATAAGCGACTGATGCACGAACCGTCGATCCGCGTGCCCTGGATGGTGCGCTACCCCAAGCGCATTCCCGCGGGCACGGTGCGCAATGAGACGATTCTCGATATCGACGTGGCCCCGACGATTCTCGATCTGGCCGGCGTGCCGGCGCCCAGGCATTTGCAGGGAAAGAGCGTTCTGCCTCTGGCAAAAGCGAGCGATCCGTCCTTCCGCAACGAATGGTACTACGAGTACTACGAGTGGCCCAATCCCGAGGGGGTGCGTCCCTGCCGCGGCATTCGCACGGATCGCTACAAGTTAATTCATTATCATATGGAACCGCAGGAGTTTGAACTGTACGATCTCCAGTCAGATCCCAAGGAGGCGCGGAATCTTTACGGAATGCCGGAGCAAGCTTCTTTGCAGAAGCATCTCTTCGAGCGTATGACGGCTTTGCGCTCAGCTGTACCTGAACTCAAGGTTGAGCCGCAAGCATAGCTGTTTTGAGTTCGGGAAAAATGAAAGTGCAGGAGAAAGACAATGGCAAGAATCGATCGGCGCGAATTTCTACTGGCAACGGCCGCTGCCGCAACTGCAGGCGTGGCTGCTTCATTGCCTCATGACGTAAATGCCGCTGGAGATACGCAGGATACAAGCGGCGGACAAAAACGCAAGCCAAACATCGTCATCTATCACTCTGATCAGTTCCGTTGGGACTTTGTGGGAGCAAATGGATTGAATAGCTCCACCCACACGCCGAATCTGGACGCACTGGCCGAGGCTGGAACGAATTTCACGCACGCGGTGACCAACCAGCCGGTTTGTGCTCCTTCACGCTCTGTGCTCATGACGGGCCGGTATGCCACCGAGACCGGCGTGTGGCATAACGGGCTGGGAATGAATGAGGATTTGCCGACAATAGCGACGGAGTTGCGCAAGACGGGTTACACGGCGAACTACATCGGCAAGTGGCACCTGGCGCCCGGCTCGCCAGCCCAGGGCGGCGGGCGTGGCTACGTGAAACCGGAGCATCGCGGAGGCTTTCTGGACCTGTGGGAAGCATCGAATGAACTGGAATTTACTACCCACCCTTATGAAGGAACCATCTGGGACCGCGACGGCAAAGAGATCACGTATAAAGATGAGTACCGCGTGGACTTTCTCACTGATCGCGCCGAAAAATTCCTGCGGCAGAAGCAGGAGAAGCCGTTCCTGCTTGTCATTTCCCAACTCGAGCCGCACCAGCAGAACGACCTGCACCGCATGGTAGGTCCCAAGGGTTCGGCGGAGCGCTTCATCAATGCTTACGTGCCGCCCGATCTGCGCAATTTTCCCGGCGACTGGCACGAGCAGTTGCCGGACTACTACGGGTCCTGCGAAAGGATCGATGCATCCGTTGGGCGCATACGCAAGATTCTCGCGGAAGAAAATCTTGCCGATAACACGATCTTCGTTTTTATGAGCGATCACGCCTGTCACTTCATGACGCGCAACACGGAGTACAAGCGCAGCACGCACAACAGCTCTCTGCGCGTTCCACTGCTGATGAGCGGTCCGGGTTTCGATAGTGCGCGGCAGATTCAGGAGGTTGTGGGAATCATCAGTATCACCCCCACGCTGCTCGATGCCGCAGGCGTTCCGATTCCGGAGTCCATGAAGGGAAGAAGCTTTCTGCCGATCGTGCATGACGCAAAGGCGAGGGCGGAGTGGCCAAACAAAGAACTCATTCAGATCAGCGAATCAATGACGGGCCGTACTATTCGCACCAAAGACTGGACGTATTGCATTGCGGACCCAACCGGGATGAGGTCTGCCGCGCTGAGCGCGAATTATCACGAGTATCAAATGTACGATCAGCGCAACGATCCTTATGAACTGGTGAATCTTGCGGGCAGAAAAGAGTATCGTGAACAGGCCAGCCAACTGGGTGAGGAACTCAAGAAGCTGATCGTTGCTTCAGGAGAGCCAGAGCCGGAGATCGTACGGGCGGAACTGTATCCATGAGGAGCAAAGGCTGGGAATTGTGAGCTGCGTTGGTTGCTCCGAGGCGGAGCATGACGGAGCGATGTGAGATGGAAACCGGCGTATCGAGGCGAGCCTTTCTCCCTGGCGTGGCCGCGGCGGGGCTCACCGGTTTCCCGTTTATGATGTTGAGCAGAGATTCAGATTCACAAACGGGAAGCGCCGCATCGAGGGCCTGACTGCTCCGGCCAGAAAGGGGCAACGGCGCAGTTCTTTATCGAGGTATTTGCATGAGCATTTTGCGCGATTGGCTGGCCAATGGCCTGCTGATTACCGACGGCGCCTGGGGGACGCAACTGCAGGCGCGCGGCTTGGCTGCGGGTACGATTCCAGATACCTGGAACCTGAGTCATCCCGAGCAGGTGGAGGCCGTGGCGCGTGGCTATGTCGAGGCGGGCAGCCAGGTGATTCTCACCAACACATTCCGCGCCAATGCAATCGCGATGCACGGTAGCGGAGCCGATCTTGATGCAATCAATCGCGCCGGCGTTGCCATTTCCAAGCGCGCGGCAGAGAAGCAGGCGCTGGTATTTGCGTCGATCGGCCCGACGGGTAAGATGCTCGTCTCCGGCGAGGTGAGCAGTGAGCAGGTGGCCGCTGCATTTGCCGCGCAGGCCGCATCGCTGGCTGTTGCCGGTGCAGACGCGTTGCTCATCGAGACGATGAGTGATATGGAAGAAGCGCGTCTGGCTGTTGAGGCAGCTCGCAGGACGGGGTTGCCGGTGATCGCGTCGTTCGCATTTGACACCGGCAAGAACAAGGACCGCACGATGATGGGATCGGCGCCCGAAGCGGTGGCTGCGGCGATGGCGGAAGCGGGAGTGGACGGAGTGGGCGCAAACTGCGGTGTAGGCGTCGAGCGCGCCGTCTCCATCTGCCAGCGGTTGCATGCGGCCTGCGAGCTTCCCGTGTGGATCAAGCCGAACGCAGGTTTGCCGACGATCGAGGGAGCGGCAATTCACTACGCCACGTCCGCGGAGTTCTTCGCTTCCCATTACGCGGCGCTGCGTGACGCCGGCGCGTCGTTTGTGGGCGGCTGTTGCGGATCTACGCCGGAGTTCATTCGAGCCCTGGTGGCGGCCCGCCTCGCCGCTGCCGATGCGCCGGCAGCGGCGAGTTAGCAGGGACTTAGTAAGTCAGCTCCAGTACATTGACCGAGTATGGCGCGAAGTTTTCAACAAACTTTGTGCCTGCAACCGTGATGGTGTGCGTTACCGGCACAACTGCGCGCGGGTTTGTAACGCTGTTGGTCGCATTCGGCGTCTTGCCGCTCAGGGTGACCAACGTCGCCTGCGGAGCAACCTTGCTCACACCTTCCAGCGAAATCTTCACGGCTTTTGCGTCGGAGGTCGCATTCACCACCTTCACGTAAAGCTTGTGCAGCTTTTGGTTGCGCGTCACGGAGGTGTACACGCGCGGCCCGGCGTTGGCCAGCGTGCTTTGTACTACCTCAGTGCCCAGATAGTCCGAAAACATCACCTGCATCCAGTAGCTCGGCGACCCGTAGCTGGTGAGAGCGTTGTAGCCGATCAGGTCCGTGGCCCACTGCATGCCGCCGGGGTTCACATTCACGAAGAGCGGGGCATAGCTGGCCATGATGACCAGATCGCTGTTGCGCTCCAGGCCGGTTAGCCAGGCCGCGTCTCCCAGAGCCGCTTCAAGATTAGGTGTGGGATCGCCTTCGCGCGTGGCCCACTCGCCGACGAAGATCTTCGGTCCGCTGCGGCTGACGTTGTCATAGTGATGCGCCT
>JAJZAL010000150.1 GCA_021799405.1 Acidobacteriota bacterium | reverse complement strand
TGCGGAAACTTGAATCCGGTCCCGGCGCTGAACGCCGGACCGGACTGAAGTCTAGTAGCGGCCGCGTCCGCGTGAGTTACCGCCGCTGCCTTTGCGTGCCTGATAGCAGTCTCTGCAGTAGACCGGGCGGTCGCCGCGAGGTTCAAACGGCACGGTTGTAGGCTGACCGCAACCCGAGCAAATCACGGACGTTCCATGCGCCGGAGCCGAGCGGTAGCCTGTCCCCCCTTGATCGTTTTTCTTTGCCTGCCGGCAAGCCTTACAACGTTTTGGGGTCGAGTAACCGCGTTCTTGAAAGAACGCCTGATCGGCAGCGCTGAAGGTAAAGTCCTGCCCGCAGTCGCTGCAAGTGAGTAGAATATCTTCCGCCATGGGTCTCCTTGAGGGGATTGTACCGTTATTTTCGTCATTTTGCGCATAAGAATTCTTTGAAATTGAAAAACTTAACCGAGATTGGGAATTCAGGGGCATCGCTTGGCGCCTGCAACGCGTTCTTTCGCCTCGCATTGGCGTCCTGTTTAAAGGAGGCGGGTGCGCTGCGGCGGTCGGGAATGTCTCTGACGTTAGACCGGAGAGGGCCTCTGGGGTTGTCCCGCCATCACTTCACTTCAACTGTGCCCGCAGATCCGCGATCACTTGCTCCAGTTTAGGGTTGGGGCTCAGGCGTTCGGCTTTTTCGAAGTGGCGGAGAGCGTCGCAGAGGCGACCGGTCATGGCCAGCGCAATGCCAGCTTCGGTGTGTGCGTGTGACTTGGCTCTGAACCTGTGCATTGAGGGTTCACCCGAATAGAGGCGCGCATCCGGTGGCCACAAGCCGATGTAACAATCGCTGACGGTGCTTGCCGGCCGAATGCTCTATCGGCAAATTGGCGGTGGAGCATTCACAAATGCTCAGCGTGTACTTATGATGTGTATTCGAACCGCGAGGCGAAGTCTGAAATCTCGATATTCATCTCGCTTCTGGTTGCGAACCGGCGGGTAACTTACCAAGCGTGGGGACCAGAGATCGCTCAAGTCGAGGGGTTGAGATCGTGTCGCGAGCGAGAAAGTGGCTACCCTATTCACAGAGTTTCGTGCGCCGATGCAAAGCTGCTCAGCCATGCCTTGGCATGGCTTTAACGGCTGGTTCTTAGCTTGAGCATGTTGAGATTGCGGGGTAAGGAAGATGATCAACGGGAAACGAGTCGCGGTGGTGATGCCTGCTTACAACGCTGAGAAGACGCTGGAGAAGACCGTCGGCGAACTCTCCGAGCTGGTGGACATCCGGATCCTGGTAGACGATTCGAGCAAAGACTATACGGCGGAGCTTTCACGGAAATTGGGAGTGCGCACCTTTGTACACGACGCCAACTACGGGTACGGGCGCAACCAGCAAACCTGCTATCGCGAGGCCCTGGCTGCCGGCGCCGAGGTTGTCGTGATGGTCCATCCCGATTACCAGTACACGCCGCTGCTGGTTCCAGCCATGGCGAGCATGGTGGCCAGCGGATTATATGACATGGTGCTGGCGTCGCGGATTCTTGGTGGGGGCGCGTTGAAGGGCGGCATGCCCTTGTACAAATATGTCGCGAACCGGATGCTGACGGCTTTCCAGAACCTCTTTCTGGGCGTGAAGTTGTCGGAGTATCACACCGGCTTCCGGGCCTTTTCGCGGGAACTGCTGCTGACGTTGCCGCTGCTGGAGAACTCGGACGATTTTGTTTTTGACAACCAGATGATCGCGCAGGCGGTGATGTTCGGCTTCAGGATCGGCGAGATCTCCTGCCCGACGAAGTATTTTGAAGAGGCGTCCTCCATCAACTTTCGGCGCAGCGTGAAGTACGGATTGGGAGTGCTGGCGACAACCGCGGGCTATGTAGCGCACAAGTTGAGGATCGCGCGCCTGGCGCGATACGCGTCGAATGGCAGAAAGATAGGGCGGGATTACTATTCCAATATTGCCGATGACGCGTAGTGTAAGCGGCATGCCCGATTCGCGCAAGGAAGATACAGCGAAGGTGCGTACCCTTTCAAAACAACGGCTGACATGGAGCGATTCTTCTCGCTGCGGCGAGTAGAGCCCGGATTTGCGCGGTTCATGCGATTGCTTTGGCTGCCTGCCGCGAAGGCTGGCACGCCGCCCCGTACAATAATGCTATGGCACAAGCAACAGGCAATTCGCAGCGTTACACCGAGGAGCATGCCAAAGCCGGCCTCGACTTTGCTTTTCCCGCGATCGAAACCTGGCCGAATCAGTTTCCGGGCTACGAGATCAGAATTGACGATCCGGAGCTGACCTCTGTTTGCCCTAAGACAGGTCTGCCCGACTTTGGCACATTGACCATCCGCTACATGCCCCGCGAGCGCTGCCTTGAACTGAAATCGCTCAAAGAGTACCTGTTTTGTTACCGCAATCTGGGCATCTTCCAGGAAAACATCGTGAACCAGGTCCTGGAGGACGTGGTGAAAGCCTGTGATCCTGTCTGGGCCGCCGTCCGCGGCGAATTCCGCCCTCGCGGCGGAATTGGGACGACGATTGAAGCACGCTGGCCTCGCCCGGGCGCCTGATACAGCCGTACTTGCCGCCCGGTCTTTCCACACACTCCGCTTCTGCGCAAGCGGCTGGTCCACAGTGCCCGGAATGGGATGCCGTGACGCATAATTTACCCTTTGGGGTGGCTTTTCAACAGGGGAACGAGCCAAGGGCCGGGCTGATGGCCTAAGATTTTTCGGTAGGGAAATCAGCCATGATTCTTGCTCTCAAAATGCACCGCTCGATCCTTGTCTTGTCCCTCCTGCTCGCAGGGCTCCTTCTGTTTTCCGGCCGCGCCGAAGCTCAACGCAGCGGACCTTCGGCCGAGGCCGCCGCCAATCTGCCGCCCACTTCCCGCGCCATTGTTGACCGGCTCGCCAAATTGCAGGAACTGCCCGATGGTCCGTGGAAGTATCACGCAGGCGACCTGCCCCACGGCGAAGCCGTCAGCGTGGACGAGAGCCAGTGGCAACCGATCGCGATGGGCGCCACAGCGCCGAATGAGGCCGTCTGGTTTCGCCAGACCGTTGAAGTGCCGCGGACGCTCGACGGCTACGACCTGACCGGGGCACGTATCTGGTTTCAATTCCACGCCACCGCCAATGGTCCCATGCCGCAGATTCTTTACTTTAACGGGCGGCGCGTGGCTCTGGGCGATGACCTGGAGCCGATTGTGCTCTTCGACGACGCCAAGCCCGGCGACAAAGTGGTCATCGCAGTCAAGCTGCTCCACACCGTCGATACCAAGACCTTCCGCGGTGCGACCTACCGGATTGATTTTCCTGAGAATCGCCCCAATCCCGTCGATCTTTGCGATGAGCTTCTCGCGGCCGCGGCGCTGGTTCCAAGCCTTGCGCCGGGTGATACGGCAAAGATGGATACGCTCAACAGCGCGATTCAGACTGTGGACATGGCAGCTCTGGACAGCCACGATCAGGCTAAATTCGACGCCAGTTTGAAGGCCGCTCAGGCCAGGCTTCAAGGATTGGAGCCCCTGCTGCGGCAGGCCACCTTCCACCTGACCGGCAACGCGCACATCGATGCAGCCTGGCTCTGGCCCTGGACCGAGACCGTGGACGTGGTCAGGCGCACCTTCTCGACAGCACTGCAACTGATGTACGAGTATCCCGGCTACACCTACACGCAGTCGGCCGCTGCTTATAACGAGTGGATGGCCGACAAATATCCCGACATTAATAACGAGATCAAAAAGCGTATCAAGGAAGGTCGCTGGGAGGTGGTGGGCGGCATGTGGGTTGAGCCGGACCTGAACCTGCCCGATGGTGAATCGCTGGTACGCCAGTTGTTGGTGGGCAAGCGCTGGTATAAGCAGAACTACGGCGTGGACGTGAAAGTCGGCTGGAACCCGGATTCGTTTGGGTACACATGGCAACTGCCGCAAATCTACAAAAAGAGCGGTGTCGATTACTTTGTCACACAGAAGATGGCCTGGAACGATACAAATCAGCTGCCTTTCAAGCTGTTCTGGTGGGAGTCGCCCGACGGCTCAAAGGTGCTGACCTATTTTCCGCACGATTATGTAAACCGCACGCTGAACCCGGTCCGTCTTTCTGTGGACTTGACGAACGCGCGAAAAGATTCTCCCGGTCTCACGAACATGATGGACCTTTACGGCATCGGTGATCATGGCGGCGGACCAACGCGCGCCATGCTTGACGAGGGCTTCCACTGGGCTTCTCCTGGTCACATCACGCCGAAGTACCAGTTCGGCACGGCGATCTCCTACTTCACGTCAATTCAAAACGACATTGCGCCCAACAGCCGTGTGTGGAATTACCAATCCATTGCCAAGGGGTACACGCCTCCGTCGCCAGTGCCGGGAAAGATCAGCATTCCCACGTGGGACAGCGAGCTGTATCTCGAATATCACCGCGGCATCTACACCACCCAGGCCACCCTCAAGCAGAACATGCGTGACAGTGAAGTGGAGATGCTTGATGCCGAAAAATGGTCTTCGCTGGCGTGGCTGGACGGTCGCGGGTATCCCGGAGCGCAGTTGACTGAAGATTGGAAGAAGGTGCTCTTCAACCAGTTCCATGACCTGGCGGCTGGTTCGGGAATCGGCATTATCTACAAAGATGCGCAGCAGGACTATGACTGGGTGCGGATGTCAACGAACGCCATCAGCTCCAAGGCGCTGGCCACGGTGGCCGAGCGTGTGGACACGCAGGCCAAGGGAAATGAGCGCGTTCCGGTCATCGTCTTCAACCCGCTGGGATGGGCACGATCAGGAAATGTGACGGTGAAGATGGAGCTTCCGCTCGCCGGAGCTCCGGCCGCTTACCGGTTGGAGGGGCAGAAAGGCGACGCCGCACATTCCGTGGCGACCGTCCTGCATCGCAATCCCGCGACGGGTGAGGTAACGCTGAATATTCCTGCGCTGGATGTGCCCGCGCTTGGGTACAAAGTGCTGTGGGTAGATTATGCTCCCGGTGGAGCGCAGCCATTGCCCAAGGGCACTGAGTCCGATGACGGTAATTCATTGGTCCTTGAAAATCAGGTGCTGCGCGTTGTGGTGAATAAGTCTACGGGCTGCATCACGAGCCTCTTCGACAAGCGCGCCAACTTTGAGACGTTGGCGTCGGGAAGCTGCGGCAACGAGTTGCAGGCGTTCAAAGACATGCCGACCCACTACGACGCGTGGAACATCGACCCCGGCACACTGGATCAGCCGCCAACGCTGCTGACCAGCGGCGCCACGGTGACCGTTGCGGGGCCCTCGGCCATTCGCGTTGCCCGCACCTGGCAAAGCTCGAAGTTCGTGCAGACAATCAGCCTGGCGCCGGATGCCGATATGGTGGATGTCGATAACCAGATCGACTGGCACGAGCGGCATGTGCTGCTGAAGGCCGCATTCAAGCTGGCGGCGACCAGCGGTTCTGCCACTTACGAGATTCCCTATGGAAGCATCAAGCGGTCGACCACGCGCAACAATAGCTGGGAAAAGGCGCAGTTTGAGGTCCCGGCGATGCGCTGGGCTGACCTGGGCGATGCCAAGCAGGGATTCAGCCTGCTGAATCAGACCAAGTTTGGGTACGACGCCGTTGGCGACATGCTGCGGCTGACGCTGCTGCGCTCGCCGACATGGCCTGATCCCGAGGCCGATCAGGGCCCTCACCACTTCCATTACGCGCTCTATCCGCACGCGGGGACGTGGAAGGATGCGCTGACTGTCCGCCACGGCTGGGACTATAACTACCCGCTCAAAGCGATGGTGGCGACGGCGCATGCCGGTTCGCTGCCGGCAGAGCACTCGTTTGCTTCGGTTTCGCCGGATGACGTGGTGCTGACCGCCGTAAAGAAAGCGGAAGATGCCAAGGGACTCATCTTCCGTGTCTACGAGTGGGCAGGGAAGAACGCAACCTGCGAGTTTCACGTACCGGCCGGAGCGACGGGCGCGACGGTCACCAATCTGATGGAAACGCCGGAAGGAAGCCCGCTGACCGTTTCGGATAACGTCGTCAAAGTCCCGATTCATCCGTATGAAATTCTGACCATTCGGGTGGACTACCCCAGTGGCGGGCCGAAGATGTAAGACCGCCCCTGGCTGCGGATGATAGCATCAGCACACAAAAAGGGGGCCGAAAGCGCCCCCTTTTTGGTACTCTAAAACCGTCTAGGAGCTCTGCACATGAACATCGATTCCCCATTTTTTGTCGTTCCTGTCATTCTGATTGTTTTTGTTGTGTCGATCCTTTTTGCAACCCGCAGCAAGGAAGATGGACACTCGACGCACTGATACGCTCGATTTAAGGAACCTTTCCGCGGATCCTGACGTATAGCTTCGGAAGGGAGCAAGTGTCATGATGCGAGAAGCGGCAAGTTTGCTCGTTGGCCTGGCGTTGGCAGCTGGGGTGGCGGGATGCCGGGTGCATGTAGACAAGGGCGTCAACGGCGAGGAAAAGAGCGTACAGGTAGATATGCCGTTCGGCGGCGTGCATGTAAAGACTGATCAGACAACGGCTGCTGATCTGGGTCTGCCTGTGTATCCAGGTTCACAACTGGTGACGGATAACGACCATCACAAATCGGCTGACGTGCATCTCGGTTTTGGCGAGTGGGAATTGCGCGTAAAGGCTGTCTCTTATTCCACCCAGGATTCAAGAGATCAAGTAGTTGCCTTTTATAAGAAGGCCCTGAGCCGTTACGGCAATGTGATTACCTGCCAGGACAACGCTCCGGTTGGCACGCCCACTCAGACTTCGGAAGGACTAACCTGCGAGGAGGGCAAGAATTCCAGGGTGCAGGTTGGATCCGCGGACTACAGCACGGGCAAAGGGGATCTGGAGCTGAAGGCAGGTTCAAAGCGCCATCAGCACATTGTCGGTTTTGAAAGTCCCAAGGACGGCAAGACCCGTTTTGCTCTGGTGACGCTTGATTTGCCTTCGGGCTTGCAGGGCAGTTCCGGAAAGAGCGACTGACGCATCCCGCGTTACAGTACGCCTGAGATTCTGCTTGGCCGCAGCTGGCTCGACGCGGTACCTCGCTTGCGAAACCGGCGGGCGGAGTGTGAATCGGCTTGCCCTTTCCGAGGGGCTGTGTGCGGCATTCCGCAAAATGACTCGGTGGTGAAGCGTTCTGTCGACGGCAGGGTGCAGCTGCCTTTTGCAGCGATGCGCAGCGAATGGAGCGCAGGCTTTTTAATTCAGGATTTTCTCAGATCCCATCCTCTCTCGCAGTCCGAGGATTCTGTTAAACTGATGCAGGCGCTTCTAAGGGGACGATGTGCCAGGCAATACCCCAAAGATAGGCTCCAGCAACAATGGGTTCGGGGAGTGGCTCAGCCTGGTAGAGCACCTGGTTCGGGACCAGGGGGTCGGAGGTTCAAATCCTCTCTCCCCGACCATTAAATCCCGCCATATCAGTTAATTAGCGTACTCTTCATTTCCGGCTAGTCCGGAACTTGGGTCCATTTGGGTCCAATTAGTGAACCCCTGGTTGCAAGCAATCTTTCGACTCCCTCCAGCGCTTTCCGCGCGTCCTCCGGAATCGACCCGATATGAATCTCTCGTGTCACTTCCGGGGAAGCGTGCCCCAGGAGAGCTTGCGCCGCCGCGTACAAAAAAACTCAGGCCATCAAAAATCCGCCGTTTACCTCAAGCACTTGGCCGTGAACAAAGCTGGCCGCATCACTACAGAGAAACACAACCGTATCCGCAATTTCCTCTGGCCTACCAAGACGGGCAAGTGGAGTCGCAGCGCGCACATCATCAAGCGCTTCTGGACTTGAAAAGGTCCGGTGGTAATTAGTGTCGATAGTGCCTGGTGAGACCGCATTCACGCGAATATTGTGAGGTGCAAATTCCTTCGCCAGTCCCTTCGTCATGGTCGAGATAGCAGCCTTCGTCGCGGAATAAGCCAGCGCCCCGAGGCCTCCTCCTGTGCGCGCCGCAACGGAAGAGATATTCACAATAAAGCCTCGTTTGCGGTCGACCATACCTTTGAGAACCGCTTGCGACAGGAAAAAGGCGCTCGTAAGATTCAGCATCAGCATCCGCTCCCAGAGTTCTTCCGTGAAGTCCAGTACACGCGTGCGCGTGAGGAGCGAACCGGCGTTATTCACAAGAATGTCGACTGGCTTTTGACTGGCGTATCGAGCCAATTTGCGGCTTCCTTCCGCGGCGGTCAAATCCGCTTGGAACAATTCTGCCTTTACGCCGTACTGTTGGGCCGTCTGAAGAACGGATTCCGCTTGTGCATGATTTGCATTGTAATGGATGATTATATTGGCTCCCTGTTGCGCGAATGCTATGGCTGTTGCCGCGCCAATGCCGGTGCTGGCTCCAGTTATGAGAGCCGTCATGTCGTGAAAAGGAAGATGATCATTCATGGACACGATGGAGCTGCCTCCTCGACAGTTTCGAGTTGTTGTTCGAGTGGTCCCATGAAGGCCCACTGGACAAAGATGCAAACCAATGGAATGAGACCGAAGAGAAGAAATGCAGGTACATAGGAGTAGTGCTGGACAAGCCATCCGGTGATGAGCGCGAACACCATGCCGCCGAAACCGGATCCCATACTTGCCAGGCCATAGACGGAAGCTACGGCCTCTGGCGGGAAGACATCGGATGGCATCGCTAACATGTTGGCTAAAGCTGCTGTATAGCCGGCCATTGCTAGGGAGACAAGGGCAATGGACAGCGCGACTCCTTGAACTAGCACCGCAGGTATGGCAAGAGCCATAAGCAACGAAGCCACCGTTACGGCAGACTTGCGGGCTCCCGTGACGCGCATACCGTGGCTGAGAAATATCTTGGAGATTAGGCCTCCGCCGATGCTGCCGATGCCGGCGATAAAGAACGGAATCCAGGCATAGCTGCCTATGGCAGCCATATCGAAATGTCGGCTATGGAAAAGGTATTCCGGGAACCAAAAAGTATAGAAATACCAAACTGGATCTATAAAGATCTTAGAGATGGTGAAACTCCAGACAAATCGCGAGCGGAGGAGGCGGCGAAGGGGAACCGGGCGTGCTAATGGAGTTTCCGAGAGCCTTGCAACCGGTGAGCGATAAAATCCACTCCAAATAATTAACCAGATGAAGCCGAGTGCTCCCACGGTTGCGAAGGCTGATCGCCATCCAAATTTAAGCACGATGAAGGCAACGATGGGCGGTGCAAGAATTGCGCCTGCAGCCGACCCACTGTTGAAGATACCGGATGCCAACGAGCGCTCTTCCAGCGGAAACCACTCCGCAACGACCTTCACAGCGCCTGGCCAGTTACCCGACTCGCCCATCCCAAGCAGAAAGCGGAGTACACCCAGCGAAAGAGCACCACGCGCAAATGCATGCAAAAGCGCACACAAGGACCACCATCCGACGAACAACCCGTAACCAACACGGGTACCCAGCCGATCAATCCAGATACCTGATATTCCGTTCATGATGGTGTAAGCCAACATAAACGCAAACAAGATGCGAGAGTAGTCAATATCCGAGAGATGAAACTGTACCTGTAAAATCGGCGCTGCAACAGATAGGGCCTGCCTGTCCAAATAATTGGTCAGTGTGGCAAAAAAAGCCAGCAATATCATGGCCCAGCGTAATGGAGACGCCGCAGTTCCGGAATTCATGCCAGATCCACCTGGACAGCCTCATAGACCCAGATGCGTGGTACTTGCACGGTAATCCATTCTCCGTCCTGTTGAAACTGTGCTTCCGCGCCAGCCCTCATCAAGGTTACCGTCTTTACTCTTCCCGGCATGCGCAGCCGCACCTTAATGTTCTGGATGGGGAAGAGTCTCTCACGTGACCGCGGATGCAGGTTTTCATCGCCCACATCGGCGAGCAGATGAAGTACGATGTGCTTTTCTGATGCCATATAGTGAGGGGTAACCCCCGAGATATACTCCAGATGATAGGTGCGTCCGGCTTCAAGCCGAGGTAATAGCAATGAAGCTAGGTACTCGCGCACCGAGACCATCCGCGTCTCCTCGAAGACAGCTTCGAGTCCCGAGGCAATATAGATGCAATATCCCTTACCAAATCTGTTTGTAACGACAGCTGGGCCAAGGTCGCGACGATTGCCACGATCATGTGTGATAGCCCGCACGTTCCCACCATCTGTCTTGATCAACATAACCTGTGGGTCTTGCGGGATCAATGGCCCATCCAGGGGGTTCAGATAGAGATCGGGATACTCGAAGGGCTCGGCCTGCAGGAACGATGCGCCAAAAACATCGCCAAGACCAAATTGGTCGCGAACGCGTCCATGTTCATCGGCAATCGATGAAAGATGTGTTGCGACAAGTATGCCTCCCGATTCCACGTAGCGCCTCAGCAGGACGCATTGTTCATCGCTTAAACAAGCGGCATTAGGCAGGTAGATCATGGAATATCGGGCAAGCAGTTCCGGCCTCATACGCCAATCCAAGAAAGGCTCCGACTCAATCGACAGCGACTTCAGAAGATCGAAGGCCCCGTGGTAGTAGTTGGCGTAAGCGCTGCGCACGAACTTGCTTCCGTTGTACCAATCTATTGTCTGACTACTGACGAGAATGCCAACCTGCGGTCGTGAATTCAGTCCCCGCAGCACTTGTGCATGCTTTTGCTGGAACGTGAAGATCTCTTTCACATAGCGGCCGCTGTCATAATGGAGCGGCGAATCCGGCTGATAAAAGAAGCGCGAAAGTCCCCAGTAGACGCACCCCGCCCCTGCCGCTGTGGCAGTGGCGCCGTCTATTAACATTTCCTGCTCTTCCAACGGATAACTAAACCAGCCACGCACAGCTTTGTTCTTCAGGTGCTCCCGGTTGTATTCGGTATGGCTGCCCATGTAAGTCCAGATGATCTTTCCCGTTGATCTGCCGAGTTGGAGGTTGAAGAGTTTTTCCTCCGGGGTTTCAGCGGCCTCGAACATAAATCCATCGGTAATGGGAATGCCCCGGGCTCGCCACTCCCGCCGGGACAGAAGCGATGTGTCATTGAAGAGCACCGGGATGTCCCGTTTTTCCCGGATCTTCTGCCGCAATCCCCGAAAGAAGGCGAGAACCACGTCATCGCGCATCCACTTGTGGTACTGCAGGTATTCTGAGAGCGAACAAGTTCTCTGATCTGGAATTGGCTTTCCAAATTGATTACTATATGCCGCCTGGCAATGCTTGCAGTGGCAGAAGTCCGCGGCATGATTCATGCCTTGGTAAGGCCCGTCAAAATATAGTACATCGAAGCCATAGTCAAGAACTTCCAAGGTGAGTTTGGTCGCCACCTCATGGATTGGGGAATTCAGGCAGCCCTCATAGTAGCGCTGAAAGCCATAGTGCGAGGTGATCATGGGCGAGCCATCGATGAACCGCTTGCACCAGTCGGCATAACGTGGATCCTTTGATTCAATTGACATGAAGGGATGATTCAGAGGTACATAGGCAACCGTGCGGAGCCCGGCTTGGCGTAATAGCTTCAGGGTTTCCTGCATAGGATCGCCCCGCAGTTCCGGATGAACTGGATAGCCGGATTTAGTAGGGAAAAGTGCGTAATAGGAGGCTGCCGGATAGCGCATGGAGTCGCAGTTCAGGTCGAGGGCGATATGCACGGCCTTGGATGGCTCGTAATCCAGTGAGGGATAGAAGGGGGGATTAAAGCCTTCGGCAATCAGTGTGCGGTTGAAGCGTAGCCACTCAGCGAGCGAGCCGGATTGTGCCGCAGTCTCTTTCGTCGCGGCAAGTGCGTCCGTTCCGGAAATCCATGAAGCAGGCAAGGCTAGAGCAGTCATCTTGAGTATGGCGCGGCGCGTGACATCGAGCATGAATATTCTCCTTGTGGTGTTGCGCGCTAAAGGTGGTGTCGGAAACGCTTCCGACGAATTGTCGAGTATTCAGGAAATACTTGTCAAGCAAATATCTCAGGGATCAGCTCTGTAAAGGCCGCGTTAGGTCGGGAAGCCGTCTATCTCTTGCCTCTGCCGGATGGAGGTGCGCCTACAGAGGCGCGCTCGACCAGCTCAACTCCAAGTACGCGATGCTCAGGCGAGCGATCCTTGCCCGCTGCGAGGCGCAACAGAATGTCGACTGCCGCCCCGCCAATCTCGTACTTCGATTGCCGTATTGTGGTTAGCGGAGGATGCACAATGGAGGCGAGTTCAACATCGTCAAAGCCGATAAGCGATACATCTCGCGGAATGTTCACACCCAACTCGATAGCGGCCTTTATCACGCCGAAGGCGATTACATCGTTCGCCGTCGCAATGGCGGTGGTGTTCCCGAGCTTGCGGAAAAGAGACCGGGCGATCTCGTAGCCGCCGGCCAGCGTATGCGTCCCATACATAACCCTGGCCTCCGCTTTGTGCCCGAAGCGCCGTACTACCTGTAGAAAACCCTGTGCGCGCTTGGAAAGATTGGCGTGCTGATGGCTACCTGCCAGATACATCATATGGCGATGCCCATGAGCCAATAAATATTCGGCTGCAAGCTCTCCGCCCCGTTCGCTGTCGGCGCTAACTGTAGAAAACGGTGTACCTCCGGCAGACTGATACAGAAGCACAACCGGCACGCCGCTATCGACAATAAAGGTTTGGTCCTTCCGTGAGAGATTTGCCACCGAATTCATAATGATGCCCTCAACTCGCTTCTCCAGCAGGGAATTGATGTAGCGCATCTGCCGGTCCGCATACAGATCGCTGTTACACAGGAGCAAATCGAATCCAGCTGCATAGGCAGCATCCTCAGCGCCGCGCGCCACCTCGGCAAAATAGGGGTTACGCACGTCGCTCACCACCAGGCCAATCACATTCGAGTGCCCGGTCACAAGGGCCCGGGCAGAGCGATTGGGCTTGTAGTTAAGCAGTGTGGCAGTCTCCATGACCCGCTTTCGTGTCTCGGGATGGACGCCGTAGGCGCCGGTCAAAGAGCGGGAAGCGGTGGCGATTGTAACTCCGGCCGCCGCTGCAACGTCACGCAAAGTGGGAGCTTCTTGCTTGGTCAAAGTTGGCATTGAGGACTCACAGTCATTACTTTTACCTACTGGAAGACGGTTAGAAAATCCATCTCTGATGGGGGCCAGGCCTTGTGCAACAACCAGCTTTTCCCAAAGGCCTTCCCGCCAATAGCCTACGATATCTTCAGGCATTTCGCAATCGCTTCCAAGAA
>JAJZAL010000149.1 GCA_021799405.1 Acidobacteriota bacterium | reverse complement strand
CTTGCTGCAACGAATTGCAAGACTACGAGGAGCGGAGCCGCGCGAAAAGAGGGAAGATAAAGCGAACACGCGCGTGAAAATCCAAATGAAACACTGGAAAACCAGCTAGCGCTAACACAGATCGCCACTTGTGAGGATGAATTCCTGTTGAAAGCATGTGCATCGCGAAAGGAAAAGCCGCTCTTTTGCCCCAGCAACGGTGCGATGCGCAACGCCCGCGCGGCTGACCCTCGCGGTTTGCGGTTGCCGCAACGCAGCGGATCGCGACCAGCGCCAGCCCCATTGGCGCAATGGCGCGCGTGAGACGGCCGCCGCGCAGAGCAACGTCCCGCGAGACTTGGCGCAGCGCTGAGCCGGCGCTCTCTTCCGCAGTCTTTGCCCAGCGGCAGGCACGGTCTACCTGTATTGCAAATCGCCATCCCATCGGTTATAAGCCATGGCCCGATGAGTGAACAGAACGGACCGGCACAAGTTGCCTTTATCAGGTTTACCGCTTAATATTGGGCAATATGATATGCGAGCTTTCATTTCATTCTGCTCGCGGCAAAGTAAACGCCAATCTCATCGATCACTTTCTTCTTTGCAACTCGAATTTCTGAGAGACAAGTCTGCATGTTGATAAATGAATTTGAAGTTGACGGCCGCACCCTGCATCAAGAGAATTTCTCCGGAGATCTGGTGGTTATTGGCGGCGGCATGGCCGGAATCTGCTGCGCCATCACCGCTGCACGCCAGGGGCTGCGCGTGATCCTGGTCCAGGACCGCCCGGTGCTGGGCGGCAACGCCTCCAGCGAGGTGCGCTTATGGATTCTGGGAGCCACGTCGCACATGGGCAACAATAATCGCTGGGCGCGCGAAGGCGGCGTGATCGACGAGATCATGGTGGAGAATCTGTGGCGCAACCCGGAAGGCAACCCCATCCTGCTCGACGCATTGCTCCTCGAGTGGGTTACCCGCGAAGCCAATATCACTCTGCTGCTCAATACTGCCGTCAGTTCGATCACGAAGAACATCCGTGGCGAGATCGAGAGCGCATCAGCTTACTGCAGCCAGAACGAGACACGCTACATCCTGTCGGCTCCGCTTTTCTGCGACGCCTCCGGCGATGGCATCCTCGGCTTTCTTGCGGGAGCCGCTTTCCGTATTGGCACTGAGGCAGCCTCGGAGTTTGGCGAGGGTCTTGCGGGTCCGGAGCCTGTGCACGAACTGCTCGGACATTCTCTCTACTTCTACAGCCGCGATACAGGCAAGCCCGTCTCATTTATCCCTCCCGCCTTCGCGCTCGGCGAGATTGAGAAGATTCCACGCTACCGCGAACTGCGCGTGACAGACACCGGTTGCCGCCTCTGGTGGCTGGAGTATGGCGGAAGCATGGACACCGTGCACGGCACGGAGCAGATCAAGTGGGAGCTTTGGCGCGTTGCCTATGGCGTCTGGCATTACATCAAGAACTCGGGCGAATTTCCGGAGGCCGCCAATCTGACCCTGGAGTGGATGGGCATGATTCCCGGGAAGCGCGAAAGCCGGCGTTTCGAAGGTGACTATATCCTTACTCAGAATGACATTGTGCAGCAGCGCACCCACTTTGACGCGGTTTCGTTGGGTGGCTGGGCGATCGACCTGCATCCTCCTGACGGCGTCTACAGCGCGGCGCCGCCGTGCGCGCAATGGCACTCCAAGGGCGTCTATCAGATTCCCTTCCGTACGATGTACAGCCGCGATATTCCCAACCTTTTCCTGGCGGGACGCATTATCAGTGCATCGCATGTCGCTTTTGGATCCACACGGGTGATGGCAACGTGCGCTCAAAACGCGCAAGCCGTGGGTATGGCCGCGGCCATGTGCGCAGAGGAAAAAGTCCTGCCGCGCCAGCTTTTGTCTCCTGCGCCCATGGAGCGTCTGCAGCAGCGGCTTTTGCGCGCCGGCCAGCATATTCCCGGGGTTCCTGCCGGCGATGCGCATGACCTTGCTCGCAAGGCGCGCATCAGCGCCAGCAGCAGCCTCGCCATCGACACGCTTGAAGACAGTGGAGAGCTTCGCGAAGCCAGCCTTCCCTGCGCGCTGTTGCTCCCGCTCAACGCCGGCGCGGCTCCTGAAATTACGCTACTGGTGGACGCCAGCGAGCCAGTTACGCTGCACGCCGAGTTGTGGCGGTCGTCGCGCGACGGCAATACCACCCCAGACGTGAAACTGGCTGCCGCCTGCGCGACTCTCCCGGCAGGCAAATCCCTCACTGCCACGTTTCATTTCGAGGCCATGCTGGCGGCCGATGCTCATGTATTCTTCGTCGTCCAGCCGGCTCCAGGTGTATCGTTGCATTTGAGCAAAACGCAGCTTCCCGGCGTACTCACGTTATGGCAGAAGATGAATCGCATGGTAGCAAAGAGCGCGATGCAAACCCCGCCGGAAGGCTCCGGCCTTGACAGCTTTGCCTTCTGGCTGCCCGAGCGCCGCCCCGCAGCGCGCAATCTCGCTGTCACCGTTTCACCACGGGTGTGCTGCTATGAGCCGGAACTCGTCATCAATGGATGGTCGCGCCCGAGGTGCGGCGCAAATGCCTGGGCGCCTGCCGCCAGCGATCGTACACCGTGGCTTCGCCTGGCGTGGGATCATCCCCAGACGATTCATGCTGTCGAATTGGTCTTCGACACCGACTTTGATCACCCCATGGAGTCGGTACTGATGGGGCATCCCGAGCGGGTTATGCCGGGCTGCATCACAGCATTTGCCGTGCGAACCGCGGAAGGCAACGTGCTTGCCGAAGTGACGGAGCATCACCACACCCACTGGCGTCACAACCTGGAGCGGCCAACCACGACAACCGCGATTGAACTCATTCTGCGCGAGTGGGGCCCTGCGCCTCCAGCCATTTATGAGGTACGCTGCTATTGAATCCGCGCGACGCCGGAACCGCACAGGATGGAATGCGCTTCCGCCTCTCGCCGTGGAAAGCGTGGTATCTGGTTGCGCTCATCTTTCTGGTAGCGCTGATCAATTACTTCGATCGGCAAAGCCTTTCGGTAGTCGCGCCGCGCTTTCAGTCAGAGCTTCATCTTTCCGACGCGGGTTACGGGCATGTCGTCAGTCTCTTTCTGCTTGCCTCCACTTTTTCCTATGCGGTTGCCGGGCTGATCAGCGATTGGCTGGGCACGCGCGTCAGTATGACCGCGTTCGTCGGCTTGTGGTCAGCCGCTGAAGCCACAACAACCTTTGTGCGCAGTGCCACACAGCTTGCCGCCGCGCGCTTCTGCCTGGGGCTGGGCGAGCCGGGACTGTGGGTAGCAGCGCCCAAAGCCGTCGGCGAGATCCTGCCGAAGAAAGATCATTCTCTAGCCATCGGCATCTATACCCTCGGTTCCACCGTGGGCGCCGTCATCGCACTGCCGGCCATCTCCGCGATCACAACACACCTTCCCTGGAAATCCGTCTTCCTCATCGATGGCTGCGTAGGACTGCTCTGGCTGCCTTTGTGGCTTGCGGCTTATCCGCGCCAAAAGCAGCGCGACATCAGTGACGCGCGCCCTGCCATATCGGCCGCGGCGCAGGCTGCCTCTTTCAAGACCGTGCTGGCCAGCGGCAGAACCTGGAAGTTTATGGTCGCGCGCGGCCTCACCGATCCGGTCTGGTATTTCTTTCTCTTCTGGTTTCCCAAGTACATGCTCAGCGCGCGCAGCCTCACGCTGGCACAGGTGGCGCGCATCGGCTGGCTCGTGTACCTATTTGCAGGCGTGGGTACAGTCCTGGGCGGAATTTTATCCGGCTGGCTCATCCGGCATGGCGTGGCTCCCGCTTCCGCCTATCGCAAAGTAATGCTGATCTGCGCAGCGTTGCTTCCGCTCAGTCCGTTGGCCGCAACCTTGCACGACGTATTGGCGGGCGTGTGCATCGCATCCGTCATCGCCATGGCCCACATGGCCTGGCTGGTCACACTCTCGTCGGCGGTTGTCGATCTCTATCCCGCATCGCAACTCGGAACCGCCTTCGGACTGATCGCGGCAGGTAGTGGCCTTGGCGGCATGGTTTCGACTGAGGTAATCGGGTACGTCGTCACGCACCACGGCTATCTGCCGCTCTTCTTCCTCATGATGTTTCTTCACCCCATCGCGCTCTGGCTACTGTGGAACACTTTGCGGTCAAGATCCACGGCTGATGCTGCGGTCGCCTGAAGCCACTTCACTCCGTGATCAGGCCTGCGCTTCTTCGTTATAGACACGCACCTCGTACACACGCGCCTGCGGAGCGCCGTTGGTCTCAAGCAGGCGGATGCGCATCCGGCTTGCCGTCACTGGCGCAATGTTATGAACGCGGCGGCGGAAGTAATTATCATCCTCTGCCACGATTGTTTTCCATCCACCGCCTTGCGGAACTGCAATCTCATACCGCTTCACGCACTCGGGATAGCGGAACAAGGGCAGCTTGATGCGCCGGTTCGTATCCGTATCGAACGTGATCTGGACCTGGCTCATGCGCACCGGTGCGGGAAATTTCAATTCGAGCCATGCAGGCAGTTCCTGCGCAACATCCGACATGTAGATGTTGGTCCACATATCCGGCCGGTTTGTCCCGCGCACCACATTCTGCGGCCCATAAGGTCTTTGCTCCGGTGCAACACGGATGGTCAAAGACCGGCCATCGGTGAAAGGTCTCCACTTGTTGCCCGGAGGGAGATCCGCTGCCGTGGTTCCCACGGGCACTTGCGACGGCTTGCCGCTTTCATCACTGAACAAAGCCCAGCCAATCTCCGGCATCGCATCAATGGAAACAAAGTACAAGCTGCCCGGTTGGGTTCTGGCATGCAGCGGAAAGGAGACATATCCCTGGAATCCGGGAGCGACCGTAGCTCTAGCAGAAGCAATGCGCGCATTGGGACGAAGATCCCACACATGCTCCGCTTTCCGCAGGCTCAGCGTCACCGTCTGCGGAGTCGAGGCAGTTGATTGCAGAAGCAGATCGACGTGATCAAGATGATCCGTCGAAACCGGAAAGAGCTGGCCCAGCGCAAGCCGCGCTTTATGGAAGGTTTGGGACTCCGGAAATTGCAGCTTGGCCTCGTTGCTGGCGGTAACCGTAGCGCGGCGTGCCAGATCGGAGGGGTCCTCATTTCCTACGCCGGGAATTGACGCATCCTGCCGCAGCAGCAGTTGCTGAAGTTCCTTCGCATGTTGCGCCGCAATGGTCTTCGGTTCGCACTGATATTTCTTGCATAAAGCTGCCGCTACGCCGACTCCCTGACCGACGATTGCTCCAGTGGCAAGCACGCGCGACGACGCAAACGCCACATAGCTGGCGCCGATGGGACGGCCTGCCGTCAGCAGATTATGGATGTTCCGCGAATAGCAGGAGCGCAGCGGAATCCCATAGGGAATCGTGCCTCGCTCATGGAAGTTCTCGTCCGTGCGTGGCGAAGGATACGGTGGCACATGCCGCTCAAGAATTCCGCCCGGCACGTGAATGTCGATGCCCCACGTTCCATACGCAATATCGTCTGAGTGGATTGACGGATCGAGGACATCCTTTTCGATCAGCGTATAGTCGCCGAGAATCCGGCGCGACTCCCGCTTGTAAGGCCAGAAGCCGATAAACTCCAGCGCATAATTCCTCGCCTTCTCGCGCACGCTGTCGTCAGTGCAATGGTTCTTGATGTGGTCCCACACTCCCAGAAGCTGACTCAACGCCACATCGCGTATCTCCTCGTTGTTCTTGATGGGATTGAGTGGCGCGCCAACTTCGATCCACCAATATCCGGTTTGAAATTGCCCGTGGCCGCGGTCAGTCAGATCGGCTTCCGTCTTAAACTCCGCGGCCCACTCCGGCCGCTTGAACGGCACCGGGTGCCCCGTATCGCGTGCACGGAAGTAGAGCGTGTTGCCCATCAACCCCTTCGTCGGCTCTACCGGCGCAAGCGACTCATTGAACTCCGACCGCACTTCTTTTCCCCAATGAAAATCGGCCCCGGAGCGATAACCCAGCACACCATCTCCCGTCGCATCGATAAACAAGGGCGCAGAGAGAATGAATTCGCGCTCCGTGCCCAATTGCGGCGCGTGAATTGCCTGGATCGTCGAAGCGTCGCGCATCACCACTTCGCGCATCGTCGTATTCAGATAGAGGCTCAGATTCTTCTCGCGCTTCACCCACTCGTAGAGAACCAAGTCCCAGATGGAATTCATCATGCCTTCGATGTACGGCTCCCAGTTGCGCGCACGCTCTTCGCTCGAAATCTCCTCAAGAATGCCGGACTCTTTGATCCACGGGCTAAAGCCGCAGGTATCCTCCGGATAGAGCCGCACCTCGCTCGACGAGTTGCCGCCAAGCGTGGAACGCTCATGCACCAGCGCGGTCTTCGCTCCGTTGCGAGCAGCGCTGATGGCCGCGCAAGTGCCTGAAATGCCACCTCCCACGACAATCACATCGAACGAGTGATGGATCACTTCAATGGTGTTGGGTCGAATATAACCACCTGACGTAGACGTGCCGGCGGCTTGCGCCACACCTTCCGCACCATGCACGGCGGCCGGCTCTTCCAATGCGCGCGCCTTCATCGGCGCAGCTGCCCCAGTGGCTCCCAGCGCCATCAGGACGCGTTGCACAAAATTCCTGCGATTCATCGCCATTCGATTCTCCTCCAAAGCTCAGTGGCTCGCATTCGCGGGCGCTCCAGTTGCCTGCACGCGATACAAGATGCCCGCATGCGGTTGAAATGTAAATGCATGTCCGGATTTTGCGACAGCCACATCATGGCCCGCTCCGTCTTTCACACTGACACTTTTCCATGGCGTTCCAGAGACTGGCCCCCTCACTTCTACTCGCACGGGGGCGCCACCCTGCGGAAGTGTCAGGCTCTCTGCCGAGTGGGCCGCAACAGGATATACGCATACAAGCACGCTTCCGCCGCGATCCTCCAATGTCACACCCGATCCACCTACAAACAGCGGCGTTTTGCCCGGCGGTAAGGCGTAGTTCTTCAACATCTGCCTCCCGCGATACAACCTGCCGGTGTCAAAGTCCATCCACTCGCCAGCGGGCAGATAGACGTCGCGCGTCTTCGCTGTATCGTAATCGTTGCCATACAGCGGAGTGGCCAGCAGCGCGTCGCCAATCATCCATTCATAGCCGCGCACCGTTGCATTCTCGCGCCCGTAGACATTGGGATCACCAGGAAATGCAATCGGCAGCGGGGTCATCGTCCACGGATATCCATCGCGCGCAAAGCGCCGTGCATTGCTGTAGATGTAGGGCGCAATGCGTTGATGCAGCTGCGCTGCCTGCAACATCACCTTTGCAGTCTGCGCCGCAAAGCTCCAGGGAGGCTCCCCCATGCCCATGCTGCTGTGCAGCGCGGCCCACTGCGCGTTGCGCATCATGTAGATTTCCATCCGAGGCGTGCGTCCGGTGGCAAACCGCTTTTCGCCGAAGGTGCCTCCCACAATGTCCGGATACACCAGCGGAAATCCGGAATAAGCAAGCGCCAGCGCGTTCACCGGTCCGCGGTCCTGATCCTGGTCGTAATTAAAGTCGTTCATGCGGTGCAGGTCGCCGTTCGACGACAGGTATCCATTGCGCTCGATGACCAACTGACCTTCTTCCATCAAGCGGTCATTGACTGGATCTACCTTGTCGTCGCGCAAACCGTGGCCGCCGTAACCGTAGAAGTCTTCTTTCCAGCCGTTGATTCCATAAGCCTGCCAGCGCTTCACCAGGGTCATATACCAGTTCAGCGCCGCCGGATTATGCGCATCAAGAATGTAGTACGGCAGCTTCGGCCATCCACCACGAAAGACTTCTGCCGTGCCGTTCTTCTTCAGGAAGTAGCCCTTCGCCACACCTTCCGCGGAATACGGCCCCTTGGTGATAAACGTGATGCGCAACCCGAGCATCACCGCGAGATGTTCAGCGCGGAAGTGCTGAACCATTGCGGCCGGGTCTGGATACTTCTCGTGGTTCCACAACCCGAAGCTTGTCGTCTCGTTCATCTCCGGAGCAGCCGGCCAAAAGCCGGAGCCTATCACCATCCATCGCAGTGGAAATCCATCCGCAATATAGTGGTCAACGCTCTCTTCTATCGTCTTCTGGTTGGTGTTCCATCCCAGTGCGCCAAAGGCCTCCCAGCCTACGCCGAAGGCCTGATACTTTGGCATGAAGACGCGATAGCCAGAAGCATTGCGAACGCGCAGATATTGCGCATAGATCACGTGCGGATCGCCAAAGAAGTAGTAAAGACGTACCTGCGCGCTCGCGTGCACAACACCCTGCACAATCTGCGACGCTGAAGTGTGGACAATCTTCATCGTTGGATCCACGAGCAGCTCGGCAAACCGCTGCCGCGGATAGATAACGAAGTTGCTGACCAGCCGTGCAATGCCCTGCCCCGACAAATACTCATCATCGGCAAAGCCGCTCACGTCTGTGTCGTATTGCTTGTGAGCAAGCGTCGAGAAATGATTCAATATGGCGTGGTCGGCAAGGCCATACGCTGGCGCCGCGCCCGCTGTTACAAAGCGCACCTCTTCTCCAGTCTGCTGCGGCTCCGCGATAAGTTCCGCGCGATGCGGTTCGATCCGGATCGTCAATCGCAGATGCCCGCCTGAAGCGCTCGTTCCTGCAAAGTGACACTGGGCAGCGGCGCAAGGCCCGTCCTGCCGAAAGGACACCGGACTGCCTGCCAGCAGGACCCCCGCCGTACCAGCGGCGCGCACAACCGGGCGGCCTCCTGCGGCGAAGCTATAGCGCCCTTCGTTCAATTCCATGCGGAATTGAATTCCGTTGCTTGCCACTTCGGCAGCGGGTGTTTGCACAGCCTGCATCGCAACCGCATTCAACTCCACAGCAGTCAGGCAGAGTGCGATGACTGCACAAATCCATCGTTGCCGGAATCCCGACATTCTTTCCCTCTGAATCTAATCCTAAGAAGTCCGAGGTGATCAAATCAGGCTATCCCGAAGCTCGATCCTTCGAGATAACCCGCTCCGATTTGCCGCGCTCAACGACTAGCTCATAAAGCTATTCGCAGCACGGACGTATTCCGCACTAAAAGAAGAGCTTCGCTGCGAGCTGCACGTTGCGGGTTGTGGTTGCGCCGCTGGTAATCATGCCGAACGTTGAGCTTGTGTTGAACCCACCTTCGGCATATGGATTGCTGGGATCCACCGGCTTACCTGCGCTGAAGCTCGTGCCCGGCATGGGCAGGTTGGGGTGATTCAGCGCGTTATACGCTTCGAGACGGAACTCAAGCGTTGTGCTCTCGGTAATCTGGGTTGTCTTGAAGAGAGACATGTCTATGTTCACGGTCCCCGGGCCACGCAAGGTGCTGAGTTCACGCGGGACATTGCCGAAGGTGTAGTCGGCGGGATTGACAAAGGCCAGCGGATTGAACCACTCCAGTTCACCAGTCCGATACAGAACTGAACGGCTCTGATGCGGAACAAAGACACTCACATTGGGATTCCAGTTAGGCCTGCTTGCGAGCAGATTGTTAGCGCCCCTAATGCCGATCGGACGGCCCGATTCGAGTGTAAAGATGGAATTGAACTGCCACCCGCCGAAGAGCCGATTCGTATGCGCGCTTGAAAGGAACCGCTGCCCCATGCCGAAGGGAAGATCGTAGAGACCGGCGATCGTCAGGCGGTGAGTAACGTCGATAGTATCCACCGAGTGGTCTGCCCTCGGGTCATATGGATTCTGCGGACTAGCCGATGTTCCGGTTCCCACCGCTGAGAGGTTCGATACGTCCTGCACGCCGGCATCGGTGATCTTGCCGAAGGTATATGCCCCCATGATCTGCAATCCGTGCTCCACACGGTGCTGCACAGAGAGCATCGCGAGATTTGACCAGTAGTAGCCATTGCGAGGATCCTGCATGTCGACGCTGGCCATATAGGGAAACGGCTTCAGCAACTGGGCCTTTGTAAGGGTGGGAGCGCCCAGGCTCCCCGGCACCAGGCCTGCATAGGGATTGGGTGTCTGCGCGCTCAGCGCTGCCGTGCCCAGGCTGTAATACTGCGGCGACAGGAAATTCAGGTTAGGCGAATAGTTCTCGAAGTGGTTTCCATGATTACCGGCATAAGATACGTCGACAACCACGTCAGAGGGCAGTTGCCGCGATACGGTCAACGTGTAGACCTGCGCGCTTGGGTCCTTGGCAACGGGGTCGATATAGCTTGCGGACTGGCCCAGGAATACGTTTGGACCACCCTTTGCGCCAAGTGGCAGATCCCACGGCCCAGGCAGCCCATTCTCCAAGGGAAAGTCGTAACCATGCGCGGTTGGCGCGCTCCACGACGTCGTCATTGATGTGTAGCCGGCGGGATTTCCTGAGGATTCATCGTAGGTGTAAACAGCCGTCGACGGGTAATAGATGGCGAAGCCTCCTCTGACCACCGTTATGCTGTTCTTATCCACCGCGTAAGCAAAACCAAGGCGCGGCCCGAAATCGCCGAAGTTTTCTTTCACGAAATTGCGCCCGTATCCGCCCGTATTGGCGTACTCTACCAGTCCGGTGAACAAGCTGTTTGTAGGATTGGGCTTGTTAACATCGAAGTTCTCGATCCCGTTATGCTTTTCCACCGCCTGCGTCTGCAGGTCGTAGCGCAGTCCGGCATTGATGGTCAGTCGCGGCGTCACGCGCCAATCGTCCTGTACATAGCCGGAATACATCATCCTCCGGAACGCGCTCCCCTCCTGCACAAGCTGCGACGCGCTCGTTACCTGTCCCAACATAAAGGAAGCAAATGTGCTGCCCGTGCCTGCAATGACGGTTGTGTCGTTGCCCTGCGCGGTTGTTCCGGAGCTGAAGTTAAAGTTCCCTGAGGCCGAGCTCCCAGTCTGGTTGTTATACCCCTCTGTCCATTGCGCGCTGCCACCAATGTGCAGAGAATGGTTCCCTTTAATCCAGGTCAAATCGTCAAAGAATTCGATGGTAGTAGAGGACCGGAAACCGACCGTGATATTGGGCGCGACCACTCCATTATTCATCAGCGGGATCTCAATGCCCGTATCGTTGGGCAGACCAATCTTTGTTGCGACATTCTGATTAAAGGAAGCTGCCTGGAACGGGAAATCACTCCTCATCATTCCAATCCGCGCATCGTTGAGCAGAGTGGGCTTAAAGATGTGTGTCTCCGAGAGCACCGCGCTCTGGGTCTGCAAATGGTCGTTGCGATGGCTATAGATCCCGGGCAACCCGCCATTGTTCGTGCCATTGTTCGTACCGTTGAAGTAATACGCATAGCGCGCCATCATGTTGTCGTTGTCGCCAATCTTGTAGTCGCTGCGCACGATACCCTGCCTCTCGCTTGCCGCTACCGGAAGCGCATACAGGAAGTCGTTGGCGTGCGTGCACGAGTTGTAACCACCTGACGTGTTATTCGGCAGGGGATAGAACATCTTTGAATAGGCAGCCGCAACGGAATCGAGTCGCGACGGAGGTATGACGTTCGACTTGCCGTTATAGGAAAATTGCTGCCTCTGCCCATTGACGACGTTGTTCGCATCGTAAATATTGATCGGCGTGCAAACTCCGTTCACAATCTGGCCCAGATCGCTGAAGTCCCCGCCGTATTCCTGCGCCGTGGGCAGCGTGAAGTAAACCGGCAGCGCGCTGCGGAATTGGTACCCCTCATAGTTGCCGAACAGGAACATCTTATTGCGCATAATCGGCCCACCCAGCGCGCCTCCATAGTTGTTGAAGCGGATCTCCTGTTTGCCGAATTTGGGGCGCGGAAACGATTGCTCCGCGTCCAGCGCGTCGTTGCGGAAGAACTCGTAGACGCTTCCGTGAAGATTATTGGTGCCCGAGCGCGTTACCACGTTCACCACACCGCCCGACGTATATCCGAACTGCGCCGGAATCACTCCCGACATGATTCGGTACTCCTGCACGGCGTCCGACTTCAGGTTGATGGCGATCTCCCCCAACCAGTCCTGCGTGTTCGAGACACCGTCCAGGATATTTTCGTTCACACCGGCGGCGCCGCCGTCGATGCGGATCGCCGAAACGGCGGTCCCGCGATTTTGAAAGCCCTCGCTGACCGCGCCCACGGAGGATTCAACGCCCGGAGACAGCGTCGCCAAGGCCAGCACGCTGCGGCCATTGACAGGGAGTTGCTGGGCTTCGCGTGTATCGATCGTGGCGGCAATCTCTGCGTCAGTCGTGTCCATCACGGGAGGCGTCGCCTGTACCGTCACATTCGTCGATGCGGCGCCGATGTGTAGTACCAGATTTGTCTGCACATGCGCAGCCGCATCCACCGTGAGATTGCGGACGGTAGCCGTGGAAAAGCCGGTCTTCTGAGCGGTAACTATGTACTGGCCCACCTGCAGCGGCTGCGAGGTGTAATATCCGTTTGCATCGGTCTTGAGTTGATGGCTCAATCCAGTACTCTGCCAGGTGATGGTTACGGTTGCATCCGGCACCGCTGCGCCTGTCTGATCGGTGACCGTGCCCAGAATGTAGCCAACGTCCTGTTGCGCACAAGCCATCTTCCCTGCGAACAGGCATACAGCGAGAGCGAGGAGAACGTTTATCGTCGCTCCAGCTACTACGGCTCTTGATCGCACAACTCGGGGTATGTAAGACGCCACTGTCCTCATGGATAATTCCTTTCATCGTTTTGATCTCGGCACGTAAGACCGGTTGGCTTCGCCGGTCTTGCGGAACACATTGAGCGCTAAAGGAGACTGTGTTTCCGGCTTGCCTTTGTGATTTGTCTCAAAGGAAGGAACGCGAGTAAGTTAAGCGCTCCACCGATCCGCAGCAAATATTAGCCGCGCCGCGGAATTCATGTCAAGCGTTTAATTAAGCCCTTTTCACACATTTCAGCATCACAAGACGCCGAAAGATGAAAGTCCGGCGGCTGGGAACCCCGGTCGGGGTTCCGCCCGAGCGCATGGGCAGAGCGGATCGAATCTTCACCGCTCCTTGCGAATGTGGCCGTTCCCGCCGTATTATGCCTTCATTCTGCGATTCGGATCATGCCATGCTGGCGCCATTTGCAGGCCTGACGGTGGTTCGTTTCTAGTCAAGGCCTTAACACCAAAGGTTGCAGGACGTGACCAGGCAGAACGCCGCTATCTGATTTTCAATCTGTTCCTGATATGAGAAGCCCCGGAATCATCCGCGCCCGGCCGTTCAGACGA
>JAJZAL010000148.1 GCA_021799405.1 Acidobacteriota bacterium | reverse complement strand
GAAAATGAGAAGCATTTGCTATTGAAAGATGTGCAATTGTTTGCATCTGCGCGCATCGAATCGTCGAAAATGATGCGTTGACACTACTTTTTACCCACGGATGATGGGACTTTTTACCTTGAATATGTATTTCTTGGAGGTAGTCAACATCTGAAGCCCATGATCTTCGCTCATGCTTGAGCCCAATCTGAAGCTGCGGGGTATCCATGCTTGCGTTGGTTAGGTCGCGATGCAGTCCTGATTATGGTTATGAGAGATATCTGCAGGAGTTTTCTGGACAGGGTTATTACTGACATATACGGTCGGTGTATAAGTGTACTTATATCGAACTTTGGTAACGAGCCATGAGTGGGCTGCTGGTATCGCTAAATACTGCGGTAGCACCGAGGCGCGTGAGAACGAGGTCAAACTTCGAGACCCAGAATGTCGAGGTGATGCTCAGCAGTTCCTCTATGCTGATGATATGTGTAGACTGCATACGACTCTTTGCATGGGCAAGGGCGGCTTCGCCCGCCGATCGTGATTTAAGTGCCTTGCTTCTTTGCGTCATATCCATTAACTGCTTAGGGCACATCATCCTTGTCTCACGAGGGGAACCTTCATTCCTTGATCTTTTCCATTACTCCGCCTTGCTATTTATGATGTATGCAATTCTGGCGGCAGTACGATCGGTACTGGCATTCGCACATTGAACTTGCTATTCATTCCTCCTAAAATTTGCGAATAAACGCCAACCGGTTCACCGCATGAGCTTCGATCGGATGCATGTAAATTTGTGCACATGCAATTGTCTTCGCGTAATGCTGTTCGCTATCAGGAGGCTTCCAGTTGCAATTGCGCTTACGAGATCGCTGGCCAAAGCTGGTGTTGCCTGGCGATGAGATCAGCTCTCCGGTGCGCCCCCATCTTTTGCAGCAGGTGAGAGACATGAAACTTGACGGTGCGCTCGGAGATATTTAAGGCCGAGGCAATTTCCTTGTTCGTCTGCCCAGTCAGGATAGACATAAGCACCTCGCGTTCGCGCCGACTCAGCACTCCGGGCCCGTTCAAAGTGCCCCGGTAGGAAGGAGTAGAAAGCACCCAGTCGACGAACCGCACAAGCTGCTGGCTCTGGATCCAGAAATCACCGCCAGCCACAGCCTTCACGGCGTCCGTCAGATCTTTCTCCGCGTCCGCATACCGCACCACCCCTTTCACTCCCATGCGGAGAAAGGGGAAGACCTTTTCATCCCGAGTCGTTTCTTTTATGACCAGCAGTTTGGCGCGCGGATATTGCGTGCGAATTCTCTCAATCAGCGACTCGATCCCAAGGTTGAGTGAGTTTCCGTCCAACACAAAGACTGAAGCGTGAGGTAAGCGGGCAAATTCCCTCGTTCTCTCGGAACCCCTGTGCAGATAGCCCAGTTGCTCTGGCTCGATGCGAAAATGCATCACCTTGAAATCCGTCTTAGCCAGCAGACCTTCAATCGTGGTCAACAAGCCAGGGTGCTTCGAAATCGGACAAACAGCCAGCCGACGGGATAAACAGCGGATGGTCACGAAGGAGCCGTCTCCTTGGACAAGCGTCCGGTTGAGAGGAGGCTCAATCACGCCCCCTCCGCTATCTATATTCAATGGTCATCCATGTCACTATTGTTTTCAAATCGGGGAAAACCCCTACATCGCGTTACGAAAATTACTCGTCCATGACATCAGCACGCTCAGGAGCGATTTACGCATAGCCCGGAAGAATTAGTGCATTTCCCTCCTAAGTTTTTCGAAATAAATCAGTTATCTGGCTCCTGCAGACTCAGCGCCTCTTTCCGTAAGAGGGAGTATCGCGGGTCCGGCTTGCGACTTTGCAGAATATCACTTCGAATCGAATTGGGGTTATGCCCTTGGTTGATATCAGCAATCAGAGGCTCATTGCGGTTCACTGTAATTTGTTCGACCCGCAAAATCACTGGAGCGCAGCCGTTGAAGTGGAGGTGGGCGCTGCCGGAGAGTAACCCGTCAATGAAATTAGCGATCCAAAGTCATGTCGGCAATTTTGTCTGAGCGCGATGACTTGTCTCACGAATTGCATGGCGGGCGTTCCAGAGCAGAATGGCGGCGACTACAACATAAACGAGCGAGGTAGCGCTCAAGCAATCTCCCATGCCAAAGCGCCTGGAGCCTGCTGCCACGGCAAGAGGAGCCACGCCTCCACCGATCCATCCAAGCGAGTTCATAATGCCGACAGCGACGGCTCTCCGTTCCGGGGGCACCACATCATGCAAGGATGCCCATATATTCGAGTCGTAGATTCCTTTCGAGAAGCCAAACCCAATCATGCCCGCGACGAGAAGCTGAAGCGACAGAGCCCAACCAGTAAGAAAGAGAAATGCGACACCTGCGAGCAAGCCGAATGCCTGGGTTTTCATTCTTCCGCCGCGGTCTCTGCGCGCCAGCATGTCGGCCAGGACGCCGCCAAAGAGCACGCCAGCAACTGAAGCAACCTGCAGGTAGATGGTCGCGTTGAATCCGGCCATGGAGAGGCTCATATGAAACTTGCGAAAAAGGAAAGACGGCAACCACACCATGAAGATCATGGCCACAAAGTTGGCTCCGATAAACGCGACGATTAGTCGGAGCACAAGCGGCGCGGCCAGAGTATCAGCGAGAATATCGCGTACAGCAATGCGCGCAGAGTGCCGGCTTGCTCCGGATCGCTCAGGAATCGAGCGATTGCGCTGCGGCTCCTTCAGGAAGAGAAACAAGACGAAGAAGACAGACAAGCCCAAGGCCCCAAGGCCGATGAAACTGGAGCGCCATCCGAATCGCTCGCCCAGCAGAGAGGCTAAAACTCCGCCGCCCACGGTCCCCGCATAGACGGCCGATTGATGCAGCGCCATGGCGCGGGAACGTGTCGCGGGACCGTGGTAATCGCTGATCATCGACATCGCTGCGGGGAAGTAAATGGCCTCCGACATGCCGCTGAGCGCACGCAACAGAGATAGTTGCCAGTATTTGTGCGTGATGATGGTAGCCCCGGTGATGCCCAGCCAAAAGAGCAGACCCGCCAGGATCAGCATCTTCCGGGAGCACCAGTCGCCGAGCCAGCCGGTAACCAGACCAAAGCCGGCATACGTCCACATAAATGATGAGCCGAGCAGCGCCAACTGCATATCAGAGAGGTGGAAGTGAATACGCAGCAGCGGAAACAGCACAAAGATGGCCTGACGATCTGCATAGTTCAGAAAGCATGCGAACCACAGCATGGCAATGACGCACCACTTGTAGCTGCTCTGCATCGTGTGCTCGGGGGCTGTACTGATTCCGTCCATTTGGATTGTGAGTGTCCGCGAGGAGCCGAGGGCAGTGATATGCCAGGATCTGCGTTTATTGTTACGCAGCGCCAGTACAGCATAGTCGATGCTCCGCGATCAAGTAAGCACGCGCAAAGAGAAGCCTGGAACTTATTCTTCGGCAAAGAAGATGCGGCTTTATCCTCCGTCATTCATTCATTCACTGGGACTCGAATGGAAGACCTAGCAGAGTTCGCAGGGCCGACCGCGCGCTTTCGAGAGATGCCTGCAGGCGAATGGCTTCGGCGCGCTTGGTTAACAGATTGGATTCGAGAGTTACGTAAAGCGGGGCGTCGAGATTGTACCGGCGCATGCTTTGCCGGGCAGCGGCGGCGGTCTTGGCTAACTCGGGTAATTGGGCATCGAGGTCTTTTATCTGCGCGGACAAGATGCGGGAGGCTTGCCAAACCTGGTCGGCCTGGCTTTGCGCGGCGTCGAGGCGGGCCTGGTAGGTCTGGCGGAGAACAGCGCGGGTGGCTTGCTGGATGGCTACCTGGCCGCGGTTGCGATTGAAGATGGGTAGGCTTAGGCTAACGCGGGGACCGAAGGCATTGACGCCTTCCACGGGGTCGCGCTCCAACTCGACCCCGGCGCTGAGCGCGGGAAATTGCGCAAGGATGGCCTCGCGCAGGGTTTCCTCCTGACTGCGGTAGCCAGCCTGAAGAGCTAACAGGTCGGCGCGGTGCTGCGGAAGCGTGGCTATGGCTTTGTCATAGTCACTTTGCGAAAGCGCGGGCATGGCTATGGGGCCGATGAGGTGAAGATGTGCATTGGGATCGAGACCGAGGAGAGCGTTGAGAGAGTGGCCATTGAGGTTGACTTCAGTCTGGAGCTGGCGGAGGGTAGTGTCGGCGTCGGCGAGCGCGTTGAGGTCAGCGGCGACGGTGCCGGCGGTTTCATCGCCACGCTGCATAGCGGCCCGGTCGCGGTTGTAGCGGTCCTGAAGGATGGCGCGCGTGGAAGTTAGGACGGATTGGAGTTGAGCATCGGCGCGGAGTTGGATGAAGATCTCGCGAGCCTGCTCGGCGACCTGCCACTCCTGCCAGAGGATATTGAGGTTGACCTGCTGGCCGGCGGCTCTGGCCGCAGCCTTGGCGGCGCCGCGCGTCAGCAGGGTCTGGATCTGCTGGCTAAGGCCGAGGACCCCGCCATAGTCGAGGGCGGAGGTGGCGAAGCTGGCGTTGAATTGGGGATCGGGAAGCAAGCCGGCCTGGAGCAGTTGAGCATTGGCGACCCCGGTCTGGAGGCGAGCGGCCTTGAGATCGGGATTGTTGAAGACGGCCAGCGTCATGACGGTGGTTTCGTCCAGACCCTTGGGCGAGACGGCGTGCGGCGCGAGACCCGGGAGCCAGTACTGCTTGGCGGCGACGTTGATCTGTGGCGTCTTCTGGAGATCGGGGGCGATGGGCAGCGGTTCAGGCTTGTAATGCACGCAACCGCAGAGAGCAAGGCTGAGCAGCAGAACGGCAGAGCTCGATATGGAAAGGCGGAATTTCATGGCTGGGCCTCCTTGGCGAGTTGCTTGCGTCGCATGTGCAGGTAAAGCGCGGGCAAAAGGTTGGTGCTGAGGATGGCGCTCCAGAGGATGCCACCGAGGACGACGGCGGCAAGGCCCTGTTCGGGCGCTGCTCCCTGGCCCCAGCCCAGGGCGGTGGGCAACATGCCGAGCACGGCGGTGAGAGTGGTGAGCGCGATGGGACGGAAGCGAACGTGGATGGCCTCGCGGACAGCGGATTCGGGGTCCATGCCGGAGGCTTCATTGCGGCGAGTGCGGTAAAGAAGCACGATGCCGTGATTGAGGCCAATGCCAACAAGCGTGAGGAAGGCGACCATGCCGATGGCATTGAGGCCAACACCGCTGATGAGCAGGGCGGCGGCGCCTCCGGTGAAGGCGAGCGGAATTTGCAACAGGAGCAGACCGGGAACGAGCAGGCCGTCGAATTGCAGGATCATAATGGCGACCATGAGCACGAAGGCGGCAAGGGCCGCGGCGAGAAGGCCGATGGCTGCATCTTCAAGCTGCGGGAAGAGGCCGCCGAATTGATAGCGGTAGCCGGATGGCATCTGCAGGCCCGTGAGGGCCTTGCGCGCCGCCGCTATCGTGCTGCTGAAAGGACCGGTCGGCGTGGCGAGGATTTCGAGCGCGCGGGCACCGTCGATGTGACGGATCGTGCTTGGCGTGGGGGCCAGTTGGATGGTGGCAAGCTGGCCGAGGGGCGTCCAGCCATCGGTTCGGATCGGCAGGCGAGCCAACTCGGCCATGGAGTGATCGGGGGCGTCGGCGAGGCGGATGTAAAGCGCCAGCGGGACGTTGCCCTCGGGAACCTGCGCGACGATATCTCCATTGAAGAGCGGGGCGATTTGCGCGTAGAGCTGGGCGGGCGTGATGTGGCGCGCGGCGAGAGCGTTCATGTCGGGCGTGATCTGAAGCTGCGTGATGAGATAGCCGTCGTTGTTGAAGATGCCGCTGAGCGCCGGGATGGGACGCAGGCGCTCGACCATCTGCGCGGCAAGCGAGCGCATTTCGGACACATTGCTGCCGTAGACATCAATGACGAACGGCTGCGGCAGCCCGAAGAGGCTTTCGCCGACGCGCTCGATGGTGGGTGTGTCCATGGATAACTGCACGCCCGGGGTTCGGCTTTCTTTCATGAGGCGGTCGCTGAGGTCTTCGAGGCTGTCGACCTTGACGTTGGGCTTGAGTACGATCTGAATTTCGCCAGCGTAAGCGGGTTCGGTGTAAATGCCGTTGGAGGGCGAGCCTATGCGGGTGAAGATATGGCTGACGGCTGGGTCGGCGGCCATGCGCCGGGTCATGCTCATGACGGCGGCCTCGGTATCGACCAGTGAACTGCCGGGCGGCAGGGTGAAGCTTTCGAGCAGAACGCCTTCGTTGGGTAACGGAAGGAAGTCGATGGGTACGAAGACGAGCCCGGCAAGGCTGGCCAGGAGCAGTACCACGCAGACGGCTAGGCTCCAGCGGGGATGACGGGCGACTAAGCCGAAGAGGCGCTCGTTTTTGCTGCGAAGGAAATCGAGAGCCTTCCCGGCGGAGGTGGGTTTGGTACGGGCTTTGGCTTTAAGGAAGCCAAGGCTGAGGGGGATGAGGCTGACAGAAATGAGCAGCGAGGCGAGAAGCGAGAAAGTCATCGCCAGGGCGAAGGGGATGAAGAACAACCCGGCGAGTCCGCCGACGAAGAGCAGCGGCGCGAAAGATGAGACCGTGGTGAGAGTGCCCGTAACATCGGGACCGGCGATGTCTTTCAGACCGCGGACGACGCCGGGCCAGCGCTCATCGCCCTGCTCCCAGCGGTGGTAGATGCTTTCAAGGACGATGATGCCGTCATCGCAGAGCAGGCCGACGGCGACAGTAAGCGCGCCGAGGGTCGTGAGGTTGAGGCTCTGGCCCGCGGCGTAGAGGCCCGCGATCCCAAGCAGCAGCGAGAGCGGGATGCTGAGGACAAGGATCCAGATACCACGGCCAGCGCCGAGAACCCAGAGCAGCACGCCGATAGCAAGGACGCCTCCGATGAGGAGATTCCGGCCCAGGTCGGCGCCGACACTGTGCACGAGATGGCCCTGGCTATAGATGCTGACCCAGCGGACACCGGGCGGAAGCTGCTTGAGGGTCGCGGCGAGGGTGCGGCGAACGCTCTCGTTGACGGGGATAGTGGATGCATCGGGCTGTTTGAAGACGACGAGCGCGACGCTGGGGCGGCGGTCGAGCAAGGCCGCGTCGAGAGTGGGCACGGCAGCGCGGACCACGTGCGCCAGGTCATGAAGCGGGATGGGGCCGTTGGCGGATGGGACGGGGATCTGCTCGATATCGGCAACGTGGGTGGGAAGATCGCGGACTTCGATGAAGACATCCTGATGGCCGGCGGTGATGTAGCCGCCGGGATTGATGAGGACTTGCTGCTGGATAGCGGAGAGTAGCGCCGTAACCGGGACGCCATAGCGATACATGGCGGCAAGGTCAGGCTGCACCCAGAGTGCTTCCTGGCCAGCACCGTAAACTTCCACCTGATAGACGCCGGGCAGGGCACGCAACGCGGGCACGACATTGGCCATGACGGCGCGCTGAGCGTCGGCGGGGGCAACGGAAACGGGGAGTTGGAGGCTGTAATCGGCAACTTCATCGATGGCGTCGCCCATGATCTCAGAGACGGGATGCACGTTGGCGGGCATCTCGGCGCGTGCGCGGTCAATAGCGCTGTTAACGGCCATCAGGTCCTGCTGGCTGTTGGTTCCTTCGCGGAAGCGGATGTCGGTTTCAACCACGCCGTTGCCCATGCTGGAGCGCACATCGACAAGGTTGGGCAGCGCCATGATTTCGCCTTCCAGCGGCCAGCTGATTTCTGTTTCAAGCTCGCTGGCGGTGGCGCCGGGCTGGTGGGTAATGACGCTGATCATGGGAAAGTTGAAGCGCGGCAGCACCTCGACAGGAATCTTCCAGTAGGCGTAGGCACCGTAGGCGATGAGGGCACCGTAGATGAGGGCCCAGAAGATCGGCTGCAAAAAGAGGCGGCGAATGGAATTCTGTTCAGTCATCAGCATCAGTCGGGAATCTCGAACTGCTCGGTTCTGCTTGCGTGGAAGAGAAGATAGGCGTTATTCACGATGACCTGCGTGCCAGGGGCGAGGCCGCTTTCGATAAAGGTGTTCCAGCCATGCGTGGGGCCGGGCACGACCTGCTGAGGGTGATTGCCTTTCGCTGTGTGAATCATGACCCACCATTTGCCCTGATTGAGAACAAGCGCTCGCGTGGGTACCGCAACAAGATTTTGCCGGGGCAAATCGAGCGTGACGGTGCCGGCCTCGCCGTTGAGCCAGGAGACGCCGGGTTGCGCGGGACAGAGAGAGACGGATTCGCCGCCGCCGATCGCGAGCATTCCGGGAATGGAGCAGACGCGAACACCGATGGGCGAGCCGCCATCCGATGGCGTGAATCGGCCGGCCAAGCCGGCGTGGATGAAGGTGAGGGCGGAGCCGTAGTAATCGGCGCGCAACCAGAGACCTGCGGCAGGCTGCAAGGTAACAACGGGCTGGCCGGCGCTGACGAGTTGACCATTAGCGCTGTTGACAGCGAGGACAAGTCCGCTGGTTGGGGCGGTGAGCGTCATCATTTGCCGGGCGGCATTGAGCCGCGATTGCGCGTTGTCGAAGCTCGACTGCGCCTGGGCCTCGGCGCTCTCAGCCTGATGCACGGCCTGGCGCGTGGTGAGGTGCGACGGCAACTGCTCGCGCTGGATGGCGAGCGTTTTTTGCGCGGCATCGAGAGCGGAGCGGGCGCTGTGAACATCAGCCTCGCTCTGCATGAGCAGCGTGCGCATGGTGGGGCCGCTAAGGGTGGCCAGCGGCTGGCCGGCGCGGACGTGAGTGCCGGGCACGACCCGGAGCCCTTCAACCACGCCGGCTTCAGCGGCTTCAACGGGAACAAGTTGGATGGGCTCGACCCGGCCGTAGGCAACAAGATGAGGGGTGATGGCATGAAGCTGGGCGGCGACTGCGTTGGCATCAGAGGCCTGCCCAAAGACGGACGCGGCGAAGGACAAAACCGCGGCAGCGGAAACGGCAGCAGCGAACGGGCGCAGAGGCGCGCCGCGCCAAAGGGGAAAGCAACAGATTTTCATAACAACTCCCGCTGGTCGTAGTTCGAGGAAGAGAGATCATTGACCGCGTAGCCTCAAACCTGACTGTTCCCTTCCCGGGTTCTCCGCCGCGGCGGACGAACCTGGGGCGCCGATGATGGCGCCGGGATTAGTTTTGGCGTCGGAACGGGCGGTCAGAGATCAGGCGCACAATTGCATGCGCGCACACGAACAGTGACGAGAAAGAACGGGAGTCTAGATGCGGAGAGTGGTGAAGGCCCAGGGAGGCGAGAAGAGGAGCAGCAGGTATTCCGTCGCGCGGCCAGCGAACTGAACCGGAGCGAGCATCTTAAGCACTCGCGGAGCGAGGAACGATGCCAGCCATTCGAGCAGAAAAACCGCTGCCCAAGCGACAGCGACGCACATGCCGAAGCCTACGGCCACCATGGCAACCGTGGTCTCTGTATTATGACCGACAACGGGGATTTCAGGCGTCTTGTCCCAGTGATCGAAGGTATCGAACAGGGGAGGCAGCGCCATCAGGAGAATGACGATTGCCGCGAAGATACCGAGGAGACGCCGCTTCACCCTTTCATCCTATCACGGGCATATTTCTGAAAAGTAGCCGAGTGCCCCGGACCTCGTCCGCCGTAGACGATCAGACATGGGAAGGCGCAGCTCAAGATACAATCACGCGGTCAGGGAACTACCCTTGGTCAGCACCGTCGTCGAACATCTCTTCGTAAAGCTGGCGGACCTGTTCCCGGGCCACATTCAGCGCCCTGCGTCCGGCAGCCGTCGCCGCATAGGTCTTGCGTCTCCTCCCCTCCACGAACTGCGCGCTGGCTCGCAACCATCCGCGCTTTTCCATTCCATGCAGAAGCGGATAGATCGTCCCAGGGCCGAGACGATATCCGTGACGGCCCAACTCCTCAATGATGCCGAGGCCAAAGATGGGCCCTTCAGCCGCATGATGCAACACATGCAGCCGAACCAATCCTATATAGAGTTCCTGATTCCGCCCTCGTGTGGATGGCTTTTGCATCAAGGCATTCTCTCGACTGCCAATCGAAATCGACCTTCCGCGCTGGACCGGCAATTTGGACATTGGCTCTGCAAACCCGCAGTCGCACAAGCGGCTTAACCCATTCTAAAGTGCCCTGCGTGGAGCTTTGCATCCGTGCCAGGAACCTGAATCGCCAAAGCTCCTCAAAAGAGATCGCCCACCGGTGGAAACATCAGCAGCAGGCTCAAGGCGAGCAGAACCAGCGCGACGGTGCTGATGCGCGTGAGCGGGACAGTCCGCTTGCTCCAACTCCGGTCGAAGATCACCCACGCGGCGAGCCAGATAATAATGGCCAATGTCGTGACGCCGGAGAGCGGCCCGGTGGGCTTGTAAAAGATCATCGATTTGCCGAAGGCCGGAATCTTGTCGCCGGCGATCGCAAAGACCGCAAGCACGAACGAGCCAATACCCGCCGCGAGAATGGCCGCAGCACCTGAACCGTTCGGCACAACTGATGGGGAAGTTTCACGAGCGCTCATGGTTCTTCTCCGCTACCTTTCGTTGACCACATGAATGATTGAGCCGCCCTTGACGGGCGCATGATCGTCAATCTCCGCGCCAAAGAAGCAGGCGATTCCGGCGGCCAGAAACGAGACCACCACAAAACACAGCACCGCGTTGCGCAGTTGCCGGTAATGCTTGAGAGCGCCGCCGTACTTGCTTGCTACGCCCGCCGCCATCGTGATCGAAATCGGCGCCAGCCAAGCAACATGCTCTTTCCATTCCATGCCGATTGAGTGCCATGCGCTGGTCGCCGGATTCGACTTGAGCAGTAATTGCGGGAAACCGGCAAGATTGGCAGTTCCCGCCGGAGCAAGAGCGCGATACCACGGATAAACGATGTAAGCGCCGGTGAGCACCGAAAGCCACGCCAGCACAGCCATCGCATTGAGATAAATCTTCAGGAACCTTTCCTCCCGTTCTGTAACCGGAATCCCGGCGTCCGGCGCATAGCGGCGCCATAACTCCACAATGATCCAGGAACAGGCCAGTAGATAAAGCCCGCCGAATCCCATGCCGTGAATCAGCGTCCAGATGGCGCGTGTAGATATCTCCATAGATTCAATCCTCCATTACCGACAAACGATTTCAAGCCAGATGAAGCGCTGCCCCAAGATCCCTTCAAACTTTTAAAAGGTATACATAATGCGGGTAAGCGCGAGGACCGTGTTCGGCGTCGACATGCCGCCGGGGTGCAGCCAGTATTCCACATCCGGCTGCACGGTCAAGCCTTTCCACGCCGCAATCTGATAATAGGCTTCGATTTCGTTCTCGAAACCATGGGTGAAATTGGTCTGCGCGGTCAGCAAGCTGTCACTGAAAGCCAGTCCAATCTCGTCGTGCGGGCGCGAACTCATGGGCCCGGTCCACACCACGCCCGCGCCGTAGTGACGCCGCACTGCCGCAACTGCCGGCGGTCCTGTGCCGAACTGAAAGAACGTCCCCAGCCCGCGGTCAGACGAACCCCTCGGCTGCCACCACTTCTGACTGGCGACCGCGTATTCGCCAGAGGCATCATGCGTGATGCCGCCCGCGAAGCGCCGGAACCTGCCTGTATCACGCCATGCGCCCACTTGTACCTTATAAGTTCGCCCGCGCCATGCGCTCTGCCAGCCCTCTTCAGTCACGTACAAATCGCCACCCGGATCATACGACAACTCCGTAGCGTGGTCGTTCCACATTCCACCCGAAAGCGATAGCCCCTTCACCGGATACACAAATACATCGCCCCCAAAAGCGCCTTTGGGAAAGGTCGGCAGAACGAAGGTGCTGATCGATGCATCAGACGAAAAATTGAGCGAGACAAAGTTCTGTCCGTAGGGAACCGTAAAATACTGGTCATCCACATACATCACCCCGACGCGTGCCTGCACCTTCCCGCTCAGCAGGTCCTGCTGGAACCAGGCGCGGTCCACCGAGGTCTGCTGGTAGGCATCCATGTTGTCGGGATCCTGGAGCGCGGGCATCTGGCGCCTCAGGATACTGGGGCCATTGTGGCTTTGCACGTCGATCATGAAGGTTCCACCGGGCCAGCCCAGAAGCTGCTTCGTGTCGACAGTCGTTGTCACGTCCAGTAAGTCCTGGCCGTCGAAGCCAATAGCGTTGGGCTGGCCACCGGCAGCGACTGTCGAGCCATCCAGTTGCAGCCAGCCGCTGAAAGTGATGCCGTGCTTCTCCAGCGTCGACTTCGCGTTCAGGATCGGATTTTTGGGACGACTCCCGCGCTCATCGCTTCGTCCTGGTGCCGTGGCTGCGGGTGGCAACGCCTGAGATTGCAGTCCCGGAAGCGCCAGAGCAAGGAACACGACCAGCATCAGCCCCATTCCGTGGGCCAAGAGTCCCACCACTCATTTCCTTTGCGTGCGATTGGGGATAGACGGGCAAGAGAATACCCCCTGCCATCGAGTTTCGATATTGGCACAATGCATTGCAGACCGTCAAGCGTTATCGAAAGTCGATATTTTAAAAGCGCCTCGCCCACAGACGTAAGGATTTTCCAGGGGAAAGTCGGCGCCAATTCCCGTGATCGAAAGATTCGCTGAGTACGCAAATAGCGCCTGAGTGCGGGCCAAGACATTGCTGCAGCGAATGGGATATCGATATCCGGCAACAGCCTGTGCTATCGCGAAGTTACGGCTTCGGCAATGCGTTTGACAGGCTGATGTCGATCAGCCGCCCGAGTCATTGACCGTCGCTGTGTTGCCTCAGGAATAGGCTTTTCACGGCCAGATTCGTTACTCTTGAAGAGAAGGCGTTTCATTTTCTTGATCGCAATTTACAGCGCCTTAACGGACCCTGATGAAACCCCGCGTCTCCGATCTCACCGCCATCTCCTTTGCCGTTGCCGGCTTCACCTTCTGGGTGCTGGGCGACAGCTCCATCAAGTGGATCGGCCAGTACGGGCTGCCGCCTCAGGAGGTGGTTGCTTTCATGGGCTTCTTCATGGCCATCACCCTTGCCCTGCAGGCCCTGGTGCGCGGCAACCTCCCCAATCTCCGCCCGCGCTCCGTCGTCCGGCAGTCCCTGCGCGCGCTGCTCGACATGACCAACAACATCTGCGTCGTTATCGCATTGCGCCACCTCTCGCTCACGCTCTTCTACATCCTCGTCTTCACTTCGCCGGTGGTCATCGCCGTCCTCTCCTCGCTCTTCCTCCGCGAGCGCATCACCGCGAAAAAGGCCGTGGCCCTCCTTATCGGCTTTGGCGGCGTGGTCATTGCCGTCGCGCC
>JAJZAL010000147.1 GCA_021799405.1 Acidobacteriota bacterium | reverse complement strand
TGACGGTAAACTGGTTACAGAACGTATCCCATCTGGACTTGAGCCTTGCAGCTGCTGATCGACAAACTGAATCCCCAACAACGAGCCGCCGTCGAAGCCACTGAAGGCCCCCTGCTGATCCTGGCCGGGGCCGGATCGGGCAAAACCCGCGTCATCACCAGCCGTATCGCCTGGCTCATCCAGGAAAAAGGCGTCGCGCCCGATTCGATTCTGGCTGTCACCTTCACCAACAAGGCGGCCAGCGAGATGGCCGAGCGCGTGGACCGGTTGCTGGATCATTCCTCGCTGACGAAACCGCTGATCTCAACATTTCACTCGCTCTGCGTGCGCATCCTCCGCCGCGACATCGAAGCGCTCAAAGTCGGCGATCAGGGCCTCACCCGCTCCTTTGCCATCTACGACGAGAACGACCAGCAGGGCATCGTCAAGCAGGTGATGCGCCGTATGGGACTCGACACCAAACAGCTCACGCCGCGCACGGTGCTCAGCCGCATTTCGTGGGCGAAGAATCACATGGTCGATCCGCAGGAGTACTACCTCAGCTCCAAGGATCCCAACAGCGAACGCATCGCCCACATCTACCAGAGCTACCAGGCTGAACTGCGCAAGAACAATGCGCTCGACTTCGACGACCTGCTGCTGGAAGCGGTGCGCCTGCTCAAAGTCTCAAGCCAGGCGCGCGAGCACTACCAGCGCCGTTACCACTACCTCCTCGTCGATGAGTACCAGGACACCAACCGGCCGCAGTACGAGATGATGAAGCTGCTGGCCGGCGAGCGCAAGAACGTCTGCGCCGTGGGCGACGAAGACCAGAGCATCTACTCCTGGCGCGGCGCGGATATTCGCAACATCCTCGAATTCGAGCAGGACTTTCCCAACGCGCAGATCATCCGGCTGGAGCAAAACTACCGCTCCACACAGGTCATTCTGGAGGCGGCTGGCGCGGTCGTCGCCAACAACCTGCGCCGCAAAGGAAAGAAGCTGTGGACCGACCGCCAGGGCGGCTCGCTCATCGGCTACTACGAAGCGCCCGACGGCGAAAATGAAGCGCTCTTTATCGCGGACCGCATCCAGAAGTTCCTTCGCGAACACGAGAGTTCAACTGAAACGCAGGACCGTGAAGCGGCACATTGCGCCGTGCTATATCGCACCAACTCGCAGTCGCGGCTCGTCGAAGAGGCGCTGCGTCGCTACAACATCGCCTATACCATGGTGGGCGGCTTCAGCTTTTACGAACGCGCCGAAATCAAGGATCTGCTCGCCTATTTGCGCCTCGTCCGCAACCCACACGACTCCATGGCGCTGCAGCGCGTCATCAATACCCCGGCCCGCGGCATTGGCAAAACCACGCTCGAGACCCTGGAGAGGCTCGCGCTTGAGACCGGCAGTTCCACCTGGGACGCCATCACCGCGGCCATCGCCAACCGACTCATCCCTACGCGCGCGCTGATGGCTCTCGAATCCTTCCGGCAGCTCATTCTCGACGCGCAGGCCATGATGGATCCCGACTTCGCCGGCAAGCTCGCGGCGGATGTGGCCGCATCAGCCGCAGACGAAGGCGACACCGACTTCACCTTCGGCGCCGCGGAGCCCACCGCGGCGGAAAAGCAGCAGATCGCCGACACCCTGGAGGCGGCGGCTGATTTCGCCTTTGGCGCCAACCAGGATCAGATTCCACTGCTCGATGCCAGCCATTTTTCACCTTTTGCCGCAGCGCCGGTGCGGCCATTTCTGAAAATGCCGAAGCAGGCAAAGTCCGGCCAGGAATCAAAAACCGGGGTGCCCCAGCCAAGATCCCGGGTGCCCCAGGTCTCGCCTTTGAGACCTGGGAAGAAATCCGAACCTGCCACAGATCTCAACGAGGGAGAACAACAAGAGTCCGTCGAAGGCTTCCGCTCTCCCGGCGACGCCGCCACCCTGCCCGAGTTGATCCGTTTCCTCATCGACCGCACCGGCTACATCAAAGCGCTCGAAGCCGAAGGCTCGCCGGAGGCCTTCAGCCGTATTGAAAACCTGAAGGAACTGGCCAACGCCGCCCATGATGCCGAGGTGCGCGGCGAAACGCTGGCCGACTTTCTGGATCATGCCGCGCTGGCCTCCGATACCGACCAGTTCGACCCCAATGCGCGGGTCACGCTCATGACGCTGCACGCGGCCAAGGGACTCGAATTCCCGCTGGTCTTTCTGGCCGGTCTTGAAGAGGGGCTCTTTCCCCACTCGCGCACGCTCAACAATCCCGAAGAACTCGAAGAGGAGCGCCGTCTCTGCTACGTCGGCATGACGCGCGCCATGAACACGCTTATCCTCACACGCGCGCACTACAGGCGCCGTTACGGCAACGACGCGCCGGAGATGAGCATTCCGTCGCGCTTCCTCGAAGAGGTTCCCGGTCAGTTGATCGAGAACCTCGGCGGCCGCGGCCCGGCGTGGTCTACGCCAGCCTACGCGTCCAGATACGGAGGCCGCTCCAACGAGTTCGAAGGCCGGCACTTCAACTACGAAGATGAAAGCCAGGAAACGCCGCGCCTTAACCCACCGCGGGCGCCGACGCGCCAGGGCTTCAATACCAACGCTAAAGACGCGGATGCAAACTCCATCGACAACATCGCGCGCTTCTTTGTCGGCAGAGCAGGCGGCGGCAAGCCCGGTGCATTCGCCCGCCCGGCGGCCCGCTCATCCATGGACCTGCCCGAGCCCAGCGGCGCTTCCGGCCTGCAGAAGGGCGCGCGCGTGCGCCACTCTAAATACGGCGACGGCACGGTGTTGATGCGCGAAGGCGAAGGCGAGGACGCCAAGATCACCGTTCTCTTCACCCGGCACGGCATGAAAAAGCTGATGGAAAAGTTCGCCAACCTGGAGAAGATTTAGCGCGTTTCTTCGTCAACGGCTCATTGTGAGCAGAGGTTAGAGGTTGTTGAGTGGGCGCATTCGCTCAAAGAATTGTCGCGCCGAAGTTGCTCCGCCGCCCCAGGGCAATTGCAGAATGGGTTCCGGGGCTATTCCGCGCGTTCGGCGCCTGGAGCTTTCGCTTATTGCACCGGTGCGAATCGCGCAGAAGCGGCTGCTTCCACCCTATGCGCGCCTTGCATGAGGTCGCGCTCGCGCCCGAGCAAGCTCAATTCCATGATTCCCAGGAAAACTGCAATGACAGGCGTCATCACCGCCAGATAAAAGAAGAACGGCATGCGGAATATGTCGCCTAATCCGAATAGTTTGTCGGAGGTGAGTGAAAGAAAGACCCATATACCGAGCACAGTTTCAAAAGCAGTCGCCCGGCCTCTCCACATACGCTGGCCAATGATCATCCACAACGGAATGCTGAGAACATAGGCATGAATCCATGCAACAGGAGAAAGGCAGCAGGAGAGGATCAGAAAGGCGGCGACCATCCTCAGCCTCTGGCTATCAAGCAGCATCTCCCCATCCTTTAAGCGGCTCAGCCATCCCGCATACAGCAACGCGGCGAACGATAAGAGCCTTCCGGCCCAGGCCACCCCCGCCAGCGGAACGCTCACACCCGGCCCCGACCAGAAAATCTGAACTGTGGTCGCAAAGCTTCGATTGAACCAACTCACCTCTCCACTGGATATCGCCGGCATCTCGTGCAGGAAATATTGGCTTAACGCCGAAGGGCCATTGATCAACAGAATCGCGCCCAGGATGACACCACACCAGATCGCGAAGGCCCGCAAAGTCTTCCAGTCCCGCCACGCTATCAGCGGAATCACGATAATCAGTGGTGTAAGCTTGATCGCGAAGGCCAACGCAAAGAGCAGTGCCGCACGAGTCTTCTTATCCTGCTCATACAATCTCAATCCTGCAATAAGAAGAAAGAGAAGTAGGATGGGCATCTGGCCGTAATAGAAACAATCCAATACCGGCCGAAAGATCGCAATAACGAGGAAAAACAGACCGAATCGTGCAAAGCCGGGAAACTCCATGCCGATCATGCGCATGAGCATGACGATGGCCGCGAGCAACGCCGCCACGTTGATCAGAAACCACGCGAACATGGCCTTGAAGGGGGAGATGAACGTCAAAGGCACCACGAGATCTGCCAGCGTTGGAGGATAGTCATACAAAGAAACCAGCGTGATTCCGTGCGCACTTGCGGTCCGGGCAAAAACCGTTTTGGGATTTGCCTTATGCTGCGTCGGGTCGACGCCTTGCCGAGCCTCTTCGTAAATGTATGAATTCAGATGACCGCGAACAAGGCAGGCTGCCGTATAGTAACACGTAAAGTCGGAATCATCGATCAATGACTTCCAGGTCCACACCTCCGTGTGGATGCCCACCAGCATGACCAGCAGGACGCATGCAAATGTCATACGAATGGCGAGCTTTGGCATGACTCGATCCCCGCAACCGAAAAGATCCTGGGCGCCGCGATCGCAACCTCCCGCCCAGCCAGGGGAAGTAAAACGTCATGTTACTTTAGTTCTCAGCCGAAGACAACGGACTTTCGTGTTATATCTGCTCTTTACCCGACAAACTCGGCGTAATGCCTCGCTGGTATTTGCGGGAATGGAGTGCCGGAAAAACCCGATTTATTTTATGCACGCAATCAAAAGGGCCACTCCGCCGGAACGGAGTGGCCCTTCCTTAATGACTTGGAAACTGCTGCGCTTACCGGGCTCCCGCCATCGACGGCCGGGGATCGAGGCTGCCGTCGGCATAGCCTTTGGCCATCTCCTCGATGGAAATCGGCTTGTAGTCGCCTGCGTGCCCGGCCTGGCCGAACTCCTTCATACGCTGCGCCACCACCTTCTTCATGGCGTCGCGGGCAGGCTTCAGGTAATCGCGCGGGTCAAACTTCTCTGGTGTTTCCCACAGCACCTTGCGAATGGCGCCGGTGATGGCCAGACGGTTGTCGGTATCGACGTTGACCTTGCGCACGCCATTGCGGATGCCAAGCTGAATCTCCTCGATCGGCACGCCCCAGGTCTCCTTGAGCTTGCCGCCATACTGGTTCACGATGGCCTGCAGATCCTTGGGCACCGACGAGCTGCCGTGCATCACAAGATGCGTGTGCGGCAGGCGTTTGTGGATATCGATGAGGATGTCCATCTTCAGCACGGAGCCGTCGGGCTTTTTGGTGAACTTGTAAGCCCCGTGGCTGGTGCCGATGGCGATGGCCAGCGCGTCCACGCCGGTGCGCTCGGCGAATTCGACCGCCTGGTCGGGATCGGTAACATGCTCCAGGCCGGTGCCGCCGGCGCCGTGGCCGTCCTCAATGCCGCCCAGCACGCCGATCTCACCCTCAACGGTAACACCGCGTGCATGCGCGAATTCAACAACGCGCTTGGTCACCTCGACGTTCTCTTCAAAGCTCGACGGTGTCTTGCCGTCTTCCTTGAGCGAGCCGTCCATCATGACACTGGTAAAGCCCAGCTCGATGGCGCTCTTGCAGGTTTCAAAGCTGTTGCCGTGATCCTGGTGCATAGCGATGGGAATCTCGGGATAAAGCTCGCTGGCAGCCAGCATCAGGTGGTAAAGGTAGCGGTCCTGCGCAAAGGTGCGGGCGCCGCGGCTGGCCTGAATGATCACAGGCGACTGGGTTTCCCGGGCCGCTTCCATAATGGCCTGGATCTGTTCCATATCGTTGACGTTGAAAGCTCCGACGCCGTAGCCGCCCTTGGCGGCCTCGTCGAGGAGCTGCCGCATAGAAACTAGAGGCATAAAACTCTCCTTTGTCTGGCTCCCGCCGTCCGTGCACCCGGACCTGCGGTGGGCGAAAATCAGCCCTGCGGCGGAGCCGCAATCATCCTTATGGTAGCAGAAAGGCGCAAGGGGAAAATGTGGCGCCGCGCAGACATTGGCCCCGATGTCGTCTCTACAGAAACGACTGCGCGCTCATGCCAACTCGCGCTGATCGTTCAATCCCGGATGAAGATTGCACCCGCTTCCGGATAGAATATCGACCAGAGCCGAAACCGCGGGCTTGGAGAGAGACTCAAGACTCAGTTCAAGAGTGAAGGACGCAACGGTCCTGGTTCTGCGTGAAGTCGACCTCCCCGTCGAGAAGGATGCTATGAAGAAACTGCTGAAGCACCGTTGGGCTGCGGCCCTCGCTATCTCCGTCTTTACCGTAGTCAGCTATGCGCAATGGTCGAATCCGGCCGACGATGTGCCTGCCTACCATCCTTCGGCTCCGCTGCACGTAAGTTCCCTGCCGCCCATCTTGACCCCTGCGAAATTGCAGAAGGACGGCTTTCGCTATGCCTGGCAGGCGCATGTTTATCAGGACGTGGCCAAGGTAGGGAACGTGGTTTATCAGCTCCCGTGCTACTGCCGCTGCGACCGCGAACTGGGTCACACCAGCCTGCGCAGCTGCTTTGAGGGATTGCACGGCGCCGAATGCGCCACCTGCGCCAAAGAGGGCTTCTACGCCTATCAGCAGACCCGGCTGGGCAAAACGCCGGCGCAGATTCGGGCAGGAATCATGCGGCACGAATACGAGAGCATCGATCTCGAAAAGCAGTAACTGCGGAAGTCATGCTCTTTCAGCGGTATGGCCTCCCGGGCCCATGCCGCTGACCATGCCCCTGCAGCGGCGTTTCATCTACTGAGGAGCAGCCGTTCGCAGTGAGCTCCGGTGAAATTTGATCGACTGAACTGGTATGAGCCTTATGCCGTTCCACTGGCCTCGCGTTCGGCGCGCAGAATCTGGAGCACGGCCTCCAGCGCAGCCTCCCACGTTGCCAGCCTCACACCGAAACGCTCCTGCAGCTTCGTGTTCGACAAGACCGAGTTGCGCGGGCGCGTGGCAGGCGTCGGATAGTCCTTCGTCTCAATCGGCACAACTTCAGGGATCTTGCCACTGAGCAGCGAGCCCGCCCCGGAAAAGATTGCCTCAGTAAAGCGCCTCCACGTCGTTGAACCGGAACAGGTCATGTGGTAAAGGCCGGCCCAATCCTGCTGGTTTCCAAATTGACCGTCCAACGCCCCACTTACAATACTGCGCGTCGCCTGCGCCAGTTCGATGGAAGTGGTCGGTGCGCCAAACTGGTCGTCCACGATCGAAAGCCGCTCGCGTTCACGCCCCAGGCGAAGCATGGTCAGCAGAAAGTTATTGCCATGAGGGCCATAGACCCAACTGGTGCGGAAAATCAGGTATCGGCCGCCGATACTTTGAATGGCCTGCTCGCCTGCCAGCTTTGTCGCTCCATACACGTTCAGGGGATGGGGGGCATCGTCCTCAGTCCACGGCTCCTGCTTGGAGCCATCAAAGATGTAGTCCGTGGAGTAATGCACAAGCAGGGCATTGCCGCGGAGCGCCTCTTCGGCAAGCACGCGGGGCGCATCGGCATTAATCGCCATGGCCAGTTCCGGCTCGGATTCGGCCCTGTCCACGGCCGTATAGGCAGCGGCATTAAGAATGATCTCTGGCCTGACGCCGCGCACCAGTTGCCGCGTCTGCTCCGCGTCAGCAAGGTCAATAGATTCACGATCCACGGCGACGATCGGGCCGCAATCCGCAAAACTGCGCTGAAGTTCCACGCCTACCTGTCCGGCGGCGCCAACAATAAGAATCCGGGACTGGGCCATTCTGTAAGTGACTCCGTGTGCCACAGCATGGCACAGGCAAATTTTAATGGACGCCGGTGGCCCGATCCGGCGCGCGCGAAAGACACACGCAAAATTCACATTCCACGTACAATCGAAGGGAGGAGAATCCGCGGTGCCCCGAGTCTACATGGACGCCAATGCCACCACGCCTTTGCTGCCAGAGGTGATGGAAGCGATGCGCCCCTATTGGATGGAGCATTTCGGCAATGCCTCGTCGATTCACCTGCACGGGCAGCAGGCGCACGCGGCCGTCAACCAGGCCCGCGAGACGCTGGCACAGTTCTTCAATTGCCGCGCTGCCGAGGTGGTGTTCAATTCCGGAGGCACGGAAGGCGATAACACCGCGATTTTCGGACTGCTGCGCCCCGGCGATCACTTCATCACCACCGCGATTGAGCACTCCGCCGTGCTGCGGGCGGCGGACCGTGTAGCCGAGCAGGGCGTACAGGTAACGCTGATCGCGCCGCAGCCCAGCGGTCTGATCGATCCCGCCGACATCGCCGGCGCTCTCCGGCCGGAAACCCGTCTGATCAGCGTGATGTTGTCGAACAACGAGACAGGCGTGCTGCAGCCGGTCGAGGAGATCGGTAAGGTCGCCGCCGACGCGGGCGTCTTTTTCCATATCGATGCCGTGCAGGGTGCAGGCAAGGTGAAGTTTGATGTACGCCGCTTCGGCTGCCATCTGCTTTCCATCAGCGCGCACAAGATGCACGGACCCAAGGGCGTGGGCGCCATGTTTGTCCGCCGCGGCACGCCGATCGAGTCCTTGCTGGTGGGCGGCAGCCATGAGCGCCGCCGCCGCGCGGGGACGGAGAACGTGCCTGGCATCGTCGGTTTGGGAAAGGCCGCTGAGCTGGCCATGGAGAGCCTGGAAGACGGGACCCTGGACCGCGTGGCCGCCCTGCGCGACCGGCTCGAAAGGGAGATTCTGCGCCTTCCCGGGACGGGCGTGAATGGCGGCAGGAACGGCGACTGGGCCGTCCCCCGCGTGGCCAATACCACCAATATCTGGTTTGATCAGGTGGAGGGCGAAGCCCTGGTGATCGCGCTGGATTTGAAGGGCGTAGCCGTCTCCGGTGGCTCGGCCTGCCACTCCGGCTCGACCGAACCCAGCCATGTGCTGATGGCCATGGGTCTGGATAAGACGCGGGCCCGCGCCAGTCTGCGCTTCAGCCTGCTGAAGACGGCGACCGAGGCCGACGTCGACCATGTGTTAAGAGTCGTTCCCGAGGCGGTCGAGCACCTGCGGGCGCTTTCACCCGTAGTGGCAGGAACGGCGGGATAGGACAAGGGAGCGATATTCGCGGAGTGAGCGGAGCCAGTTTTCTAATCGCGTGATTTTGTACCTTGAGGTCGAGACTCCCAGGTCTCATTCGCCGCGGCGGACGAGACTTGGGGCGCCCGGCACCGGCGCTCACCAACTCCGCTAGCTCCGAACTTTAAATAGGAAATGATCAACGAGCAGACAACTATCGCCGTAGCCATGTCCGGAGGGGTGGACTCCTCGACGGTAGCGGCGATCCTCGCCCACTCGGGCGAGCAGGTTGTCGGGCTTACGCTCCAGCTCTGGGACCAGACGCGGCTGGCCGGCCGCCACGGCATCCCTGACGCACCCAAGGCGGGCCGTTGCTGCTCGCTCGACGACGTGTACGACGCGCGCCACGTGGCCGAGCACCTGGGCATCCCCTATTACGTGGTCAACCAGGAAGAGCGCTTCGAGCAGGACGTGGTGCGCCCCTTTGTCCGCGAATACCTGGCCGGGCGCACGCCCATTCCCTGTTCCCTCTGCAACGACCATCTCAAGTTCGACCAATTGCTCAAGACGGCACGCAGCATCGGCGCCAGCCGCATCGCCACCGGCCACTACGCGGTCAACGAGTACGATGCCGGACGCAAGCGCTGGATTCTGAAGCGGCCGGCGGACCTTACGAAGGACCAGACCTACTTCCTTTTCGGCCTGACCCAGGAACAACTGGCGCACACGCTCTTTCCGCTGGGCCGCCTTACCAAGCCCGAGGTGCGCGAGGTTGCGCGCAAGTACGGCCTGCGGCTGGCCGAAAAGCCCGACTCGCAGGAGATCTGCTTCATCCCCGGCGGCGACTACAAGAGCTTCCTTGCCGCCTATCTCGAAGAACAGGGCGAGAAGGCTCCGGAAACCGCTGGAGAGCTGGTGGCCTCAAACGGCGAGGTGATCGGCCACCATGAAGGCATCTTCAACTTCACTGTCGGCCAGCGCAAGGGATTGGGCGTTGCCTCGCCTTCGCCACTTTATGTGCTGAACATTGATCCTGCAAGCCATCGCGTCACCGTCGGCGCGGACGCCGAACTCGCCTCGCGCACGCTGCGCGCACGCCGTCTCAACTGGATCAGCATTCCCGCATTAACCGGCCCCATACGCGTGCGCGCCAAGATCCGCCATCGCCACGAGCCTGCCTGGGCCACACTTGAACCGGCCGGCCCAGACGAGGCAATGGCGACCTTCGACGAGCCGCAGCGCGCGGTCACGCCCGGCCAGTCGGCGGTGTTCTATGACGGCGATGAGGTGGTGGGCGGAGGGTGGATCGTCTAGACGACCATATCCTTTTCGTTCGATGGGTGGGGCGCGGACGCACTCGGTGAGCGAGAGGCGGATGAGCCCACAGGACGCGGGCCCGGCGCGCCTCGCAAAGTGTCAATCACTGCCCTGGCGGAAGCCAGCAGCGCAGCAAACTGGCGCATAGGCTTGCCAATAGCGTCAGCCACAAAACCCGCTGCATGATCGACTCCATTAAGAACCTTGGACGCCATCGCATCCAGCCGCGCGGCCTGATAGCGCACTCGATCCATGATCTCCGCCGCCGAGGCCTGCACGTCCACGGTCTGGGTGCGCAGGTCATGCGCCGTTGCGGCCAGATCGTCAGTGGCCGATTCGAGCTTGGGCGCAACCCGGATCACAAGCTCTTTGGTCCTGTCGAGAATGGGCTTAAGTGAGGACCGCAAATCCTCCACCTGCTCGTGGAGCGAACGTGCCGCTGAACGCAGTGTAAAGAAGATTGCCACAAGAACAATCGCTTGCAGCAGCACTGCCACCGCGGCTACCACAAGAACGGCAAGCTGGATTGTCTGACTCTCCATATATCGTCACCGGATCAGGTTCCTACAACGGACCCGCAGCCATACAACAACGTCCGCCACGTATCCCCCTTCGTGGAGCGGTCATTTTGCTCCGGGGCCCAGCATGATCCCTATGAGAGTTCTGCGCTCAGCCCCGGAGACGAACATCAATGAAACGCTGGACCGGTCTTCCACCGTATGAAGAAAAAACCGGCCGCTTAACTTTCCCTCACCTCTGGCTCGCCGACAGATGCGGTGTAGGCCTGACGCCCGGCATCAATCGCTGCGCCAACCCGGGTGGTCTGTTTGGAAACAAGGTTTCTGCCCCGCTCCACAAACTCTTCCCACTGGGCCCGGCTGCGATCCATGGCTTCACGGCCACGCTCTACGTACTCAGACATCTGCTCTTTGCTCTTGTCGACCAAAGCGCCAACCTCTTCGGCGGCCTCGCGCGTCCGTGCGCGCAGATAGTCGGTGCCTTCGCGGGCGCCGCTGGCGATGTCCTGGCGAAGCTCCCGGCCACTCTTGGGAGCATAGAGAATGCCTACCAGGGCGCCAACACCCAACCCGGCCAGGAACCAAGCTAGACCATATGATTTGCTTTCCTCTGCCATGACGAAATATCTCCTTTCGTTGAGCTTAGAGAATGCCTGAGCGTAACAAAAATGCGCGGCTGTCGCAAATAACCCCGGTTTTTTCCTTCGCCGTGCAACTCCCGCCACGCCCTCAGGCAGCGAATAAAGCCATATTTAGCTGTCTCCACGTCATTGGACGCAGAGCACCAGGAAGGAGTTCCACGAATAATCCTTGCAAATCGTGAAAATCGAAGCCAGCGAAAAACGACGCCTTCTTCCAAACCGCCAACAGGCAGGTGGCCATTGTACAGTCTGCGGCCACCGGGTCCTGTGGAGAATCGCCGCCGCAGGCATCAAAACCGTTCCGCGCGCCGCGCAGCGAGCCAGCCCGCCAAAGCCATCGGCCGCCCCTTGGATCAAAAATCTATATGTATTTTCAATAAGTTAAAGTCGAATGACTCGACTTCGCGCTTCCTGCCGCAGGGACCGGCTGGAACCGATGGCAAGAATTCTCCAATCAAGCTCGGGCTGCCGTGCGGTCTGCTCCCTCGGAAAAGCCTCCTGCCTCCAGCGTGGAAGCCGTGACTCTATGCGGTACCCCGGTACAATAAACCCATGTTTCGCGATCTGGCTCCCCTCTTCGGGTACATGCGCCGTTACCGCTGGGGATATCTTTGGGGCACACTCGCGTGCGTCTGTACCAACGCAGTCGCGGTTCAATTTCCCAGGGTTCTCGGAATGGCCGTGGACGTACTGAAGCACGGAACAACCCGCGAGACTATCTTCCTCTTCGCCTGCCTGCTGGTGGGCATCGCTCTGACCAAGGGCGTCTTCCTCTACGGACAACGCTGGATTCTCATCGGCATTTCACGCGACATCGAGTTCGACCTGCGCAACGACCTCTTCCGCACTCTGGAACGGCAGGACTCCGAGTTCTATCAGCGGTACCGCACCGGGGACCTGATGGCGCGCATGACCAACGACCTGAACGCCGTGCGCATGCTGCTCGGCCCCGCATTGATGTACAGCGCCAACACGATCTTCCTCACCATCTTCGCGCTCGTCTTCATGCTGCGCATCAGCCCATGGCTCACGCTGGTTGCGCTGGCGCCGATGCCGCTGGCCAGCATCCTCGTGCAATACCTTGGCCGCAGGATTCACGAGCGCTTCGAGCGCATCCAGGCCAGCTTCTCTGAGATCTCCGCCCAGGCCCAGGAGAACTACTCCGGCGTGCGTCTCATCCGCGCCTTCGCCCGCGAACAATCGCAGATCGACATCTTTGAGCGCCTAAACCTCCGCTACATCGGCCGATCCCTGCGCCTGGTTCAGCTCATGGGCATGTTGTGGCCCACTTTGGAATTCATCCTTGGCGTTTCGATGATCATCACGCTGCTCGCCGGCGGCCACCTGGTGATTGCCCATCGCATCACGGTGGGCGACTTCGTTGCCTTCAATACATATATGATTCTGCTTATCTGGCCCATCATCGCCGTGGGCTGGGTCCTCAACATCTTCCAGCGCGGAACCGCCTCCCTAAAGCGCATCGAAGAATTGCTCCAGGCCAAGCCGTTCATTAACGACAATGCCGCCGATCCTTCCATTGCCCCGCATACGGTATTGAAGGGAGAGATCGAATTCTGCCATCTCAACTTCAGCTACGGCGAAACACCGGTGTTGCGCGACATCTCGCTGCAGATTCCCGCCGGCTCCAGCCTGGCCATCGTCGGCCCCACCGGCTGCGGCAAGTCCACGCTCATCAACCTTATCCCCCGCCTCTTTGAAGCGCCCGAGGGTTCACTGTTGATCGATGGCCGCCCGGTGCGCGACTACCCGCTTGCCGTGCTGCGCCGCAACATCGGCATGGTTCCTCAGGAAACCTTCCTGTTCAGCGAAACAATCCGCGAGAACCTGGCCTTCGGCACGCCCCATGCCGATGCGGAGGAATTGCTGGAAGCAGCCGAGGCAGCGCATATTCGCGAAGAATTCGAGGAGTTTC
>JAJZAL010000146.1 GCA_021799405.1 Acidobacteriota bacterium | reverse complement strand
GAGAATTTTCGTCGTCTTCGTGCGGTCCACCTGGGGGGCAATTTCGAATGGTGAATATGCCTTTAAGGCAGTGGGTGGAGATAGGGCTGTCTGTTAGGGATTATGCTCTGAAGGCGCCTTCGTGGCTCGATAAATCCAGGTTTGACCTGGATGCAAAGCTACCAGCTGACGTCTCGGTCGACCGCAAAGCCACAGCCGAAATGATGAAAGCACTCTTGATCGAACGATTTGGGTTGAAGTGGCACGAGAAGTTCCAGAGTGTGTCTGGCTATGAGTTGGTTACCGACAAGAAGGTCCTGGTCAAGCCTTCGGGCCTGCTGGAACGACTGCGGGGTCATGGGTTGAGCTCCGGCCATGGGTTGATTGGCGGCACGAATATATCGATGCCAGAACTTGCGGGGGCGCTGGAAGAGGTACTACGAAGGCCCGTGGTAGACGCTACGCACCTTTCCGGTGTGTTCAATATCAGATTGACTTGGCGTCCGTTTGAAGATGCTGAGGCGGCCGAGGAGAAGCGATATGGGAAGCAATATGGAATTGATGTCGATAACCTTCCTTCTTCAGTATCTACCGCGCTGCGCGAGCAGTTGGGGCTGCGGCTTCAGAGCAGCAGGATCCCGTCGAGGATCATCGTCGTGGACCACATGAATCGCCAACCTACCGAGAACTAATGTCCTCGCTGTTGGCCACATTGTGCGGCCGTCGGAAAAACTGAGAATCGTCTGTCTCGTCACGAAGCGAACTTGGATTGTGAGTGGCTGACCGGCAATGTGGACATTGAGCGTTTTGGGGAATCCGCCAAAAGCAACGAGCAACCGCGGATCCCTCACTCTGTCCGGGATGACAACTTGCTTCTTCGATTCTGGATGTATCACCGGTTTTGCGGAGATTACCACTTCGGGGGATCGCGCCCTGGTCGCCGGTGAGTTTTGCGATGAGTCAATCGTGCTCGGCAGGAGTGGATGGCGGGCTTCTTTGGGAAGTTGGGCGTGGCTCCCATTCTTGCGACAAAAAGCGCCGCAAGGATGGGGCGCCCGGCATGTTACTCCGCATTATCAATCTGCGCGCGCTGTAACTTATCCGAGTAATCGACATACACCGCCTTCCATGTGGTGAAGAAGTCCAGTGCGCCCAGGCCTTCGCGATGGCCATTGCCGGTATGCTTTACACCGCCAAAGGGGAGATGCACCTCGGCGCCAATGGTCGGCGCATTGATGTAAGTGATGCCCGCCTCCAGGTCGCGGATGGCGGTGAAGGCGCGATTCACATCCTTTGTGTAGAGCGCCGTGGAGAGACCATAGTCAATTGAGTTAGCAATCCTGACAGCTTCCTCGAAAGAATCGAACTCGATCAGCGAGACAACCGGACCAAAAACCTCTTCCCGTGCTATGCGCATCGCGGGAGTTACTCCAGCAAAGATAGTCGGCTCGAAGAAACAACCGTGCCCATAACTACCTTGAGTAAGTGCATGTCCCCCAGCAAGTAACCTGGCCCCCTCGGCCAGAGCTATCTCGACATACTTTGCGGAAGTCTCAATCTGGCCCGCGTTCACCTGCGGTCCAACATGAACTGACTCATCCAAACCATCACCAACCTTGAGCGCTTTGGCCCGCTCCACGAACTTTGCCGTGAATTCCGCCGCAATTCCCTTTTGCAGCAGGATGCGGCTGGTGGCGGTGCATCTTTGCCCGGTGGTTCCGAAGGCTCCCCACAGCGCACCGTCCAGAGCCAGTTCCAGATTGGCGTCATTCATCACGATCTGCGCGTTCTTGCCGCCCATTTCGAGTGAGACGGCCTTGAAGGTAGCCGCGGCCCGCTGGCCGACGAACGAACCGACGGCGCTCGAACCAGTAAAGCTGATGGCGCGCACGTCCGGGTGCTCCACCAGAGACTCGCCTACAGTTGAGCCGCGGCCGGTGACAATGTTCACCACCCCCGGCGGCAGGCCAGCATCCACGAGCGTCTGCACAAGGTTGAAGGTCGAGAGCGGCGTATCGGTGGCGGGCTTGATGACGCAGGTATTCCCTGCGACCAGTGCGGGGAACAGCTTCCAGCTTGGGATGGCCATCGGGAAATTCCACGGAGTAATCAGCCCCACAACGCCCACCGGCATGCGCACGCTCATGGCAAACTTGTTTGGCAGCTCGCTGGGAGTGGTATGGCCGAAGAGGCGGCGTCCCTCACCGGCGACATAGAAGGCTTCGTCGATAGCCTCCTGCACATCGCCGCGGGTCTCGGCCAGCACCTTGCCCATTTCGCGGGTCATATCGCGGGCGTACTGCTCCTTGCGTTGCTGCAGAAGCGCGCCCGCCCGTACCAGAATTTCGGCCCGCTTGGGCGCCGGAACCAGGCGCCACGTGACATAAGCCTCTTTGGCAGCAGCCACCGCGTGGGCCACGTCTTCCGCAGCCGAAGCGGGAAAGGCGCCCACCACGTCGGCGTGATTGGCCGGATTCAGATTCAGGATGGTTTTGCCGCTCGCAGCCGGAAGCCACTGGCCGCCAATCAGATTATGGTACGTTGGATAAGCCATACGCATCTCCCAAGCAGAAATCGGGACCAGACGCCCGCAATGGCCTGGTTAGATTCCGCAAACAGACGAGTTTACCTCAAACTTTCCCCCGGCAGCGCAACTTTGCGGCGAGGATTTGTCTGCGCCGCCACGGTTTCGCCCGCTGGCCTTACAATGATCTTTGAGGTAAAAGCACGCTCCCAATGTCATCGAACGGTTATGCTTCCCGCTCCTCGCGGTCGCATGGTCTCCGCTCGCTTTTCAGCATGTTTTCGAGCGACCTGGCCATCGATCTCGGCACCGCTAATACCCTGGTCTTCGCCGCCGGGAAGGGTATTGTTGTCAACGAACCCTCCATTGTTGCGATCAACAAAAACACCGGCGAGGTGGAAGCCGTGGGTAAGGAGGCCAAGGACATGCTGGGCCGGACCCCCGGCAACATCGTGGCGATCAAGCCCATGAAGGACGGCGTAATCGCGGACTTCAAAGTCACCGAAAAGATGTTGAACTACTTTATCCATAAGGCGCACAACCGCAAGATGCTGGTGCATCCGCGGATCGTGATTGGCGTGCCGTCTGAAATCACCCAGGTGGAAAAGCGCGCTGTGGAGGATTCGGCCTATCGCGCCAAGGCCAGCGAGGTCTACCTGGTGGAGCAGGCCATGGTGGCGGCCATCGGCGCCGGCCTGCCCATTACCGAGCCCTCCGGCAACATGGTCGTCGATATCGGCGGCGGCACGACCGACATCGCGGTCATTTCGCTCTCGGGGATTGTCTACTCGCGCTCGGTGCGCATGGCCGGCAACCAGATGGACGAGGCCATCACCAATTACCTGAAGCGCAAGTACAACCTGCTGATCGGCGAGCGCACCGCCGAACAGATCAAGATCGAGATTGGATCGGCTTACCCGCTGGAGAAGCCACTGACGATGGAGATCAAGGGGCGCAACCTCATCGAGGGCGTTCCCAAGACCATCACCATCGACGACAGTGAGATTCGCGAGGCCTTAGGCGAGTGCATCGCGGTCATCATGAACGCCATCCGCGTGGCCCTGGAGCGCACGCCGCCTGAACTCTCCGCCGATATCAGCGATCGCGGCATCGTGCTCACCGGCGGAGGCGCCCTGATCAAGAACCTGGACAAGCGTATCCGCGAGGAAACCGGGCTGCCGGTATCGGTGGCCGACGACCCTCTGGCGTCGGTGGTGCTGGGAACCGGCAAAATGCTCTCCGACTTCCGGCTGCTGCGCAAGATCAAGATCGATTGAACAGGGATCAGGGGTCAGGTATAGAGACCAGAGATCAGGGTCTGACCCCGGTGGACCGCGAAGCGGATCAAAGAGGGTAGTTAACTTGCCGGTAGCGTTCAATGCATATGCTTTCCAGCTGCGCTCGATGAAAGACCAAATGCTCTCAACTGCCCTCTGATCCCTGACTTCTGATCCTTGACCCCTGACCCCTGATCTCTGGCTTTTATGGATTCCTTCTTCGTCCGCTATCGGAACATTGTGGTGCTGCTGGTGATCCTGTTGGCGCAGATCATCGGCCTGGCCACCCAAGTCCGCCGCACGGATTCCGGACACAATGCCCTGAATCCCCGGGACGACCGGGGCGTGCTCCTGATCCGGTTATGGGCGAATGCGCTGGTTTCGCCGCCTGAGGAACTGATTCACGCGACGAGGATGGGGATCGCGGGTCTCTGGCAAAATTACGTGGACTTGCGCCAGGTCCGCGCTCAAAATCAGCAACTGCAGCAAACCATCAGCCGGCTGCGCCTGGAACAGGCGGAACTGCTTGAAGATGCTCGCCAGGGCCAACGTCTTCAAGCCTTGCTCGGATTTCAGGAGAAGTACATTTACAAGACCCTGGCTGCGCAGGTCTTCGGCTCGAGTGGCAGCGAGCAATCGCGCGTCTTCTACATCGACAAGGGATCGGCGGACGGTTTGCGGCGAGACATGCCCGTAATTACGGCCGACGGGATCGTCGGCAAGGTGCGCGATGTCTTTCCTCGCACCGCCCAGGTGCTAGCCATTAACGACCAGACCAGTGGCGCGGGGGTGATTCTGGCCACCACGCGGATTCGAGGCATCCTGCGTGGCGATGCCGCTGGCCAACTGGAAGTCGTGGATATCACGGCTGATGAGCGGATTAAGCCTGGCGAACCCGTGCTGACAGCCGGCGGGGACATGGTCTTTCCAAGAGGCCTCCCGGTGGGTGTGGTCGAAAAGGTCGTGCCCGATCCGGAGCAGGACTCGTTTGTTGATGTGATCGTGAAGCCGGCTGCCCATCTCAACCGCCTGGATGAGGTGCTGGTCATCACCTCGACCGAGCCGCGCTTCCCGCCGCAGGGGCAGCGCGACCTGGACACGAGTCAGGCACTCGACGGAGCGCAGGCCGCGGCCATTGCGGAACAACAGAAAGCCGCACAAATCACGGCCGAGCGTCTGCCCAACCTCGTCGAGCCAAATGTGCCACCCGATCAACAGCCCTTAAACGACACCTCTCCTCCGAATCCCATGGCCCAGCCGCCGCAGCCCCTGCATCCCGATCAGTTTTCTCCCTCGTCCGTGACGGATCAGGGAAGTGACCAACCGGCTCCGGCTGGGTCCGCGACTCCCAGGGCGCAGAGCCCCGGTCAGACAAAGCAGAGTCCAGCGGTTCCCACGCAGCCCAGCCCGCAACGTTCGCCGCGGAGGAATCCATAGCCATGTCCCTGCTCGGCGCGGACTTCCGCCGCGATTTAGAGATTCGCCGTTATCCGATCCTGATCTACGTGTTTGTGCCGCTGACGGCGCTGGTGCTGCAGGCATGGCTCCCTCGCATACTCGGTAACTTTGATTGGTTCGACCTGCCCTTTGTGATTACGGTCTACTTCGCGCTGGGACGGCGCAGCCCAATTCAAGGCACGCTGATGGGCGCGGTCCTCGGCATCTTTGAAGATGCGCTTTCCCACCACGCCATCGGCGTCAACGGTATCGCCAAGACGGTGGTGGGCTTCCTGGCCGCCTCAGTAGGCGTGCGCATTGACGTGGAAAACCACATTATTCGGCTGGTGCTTAACTTTCTGCTTTCATTGCTGTCCAGCGCAATCTGTATCTTCATTTACCGGGTCCTGCTGGGACTCGATTTTGCCTGGCAATGGCAGACGGAACTCTTTCTTGCCATCGGGAACTCGGTGATTGCCGCTGTGCTCTTTCCGCTGCTCAACCGTCTGCAAGTCAGAGAATGATAAAAGGTGCTGGAATGACAGAAGAATCAATCCACCTCCAGCATCTCTTTTCAGCACGAAACGGCGACGGCCGCATCAAAGCACTTTCCCCTCAGGCAGCAAAGGTGGCTGTATTCTAAAGGCGCAGGTAGATGGTTTCAGGCAAGTACAACCGCGATGAAAAGCTGTCCACAGTCAAGCTGGCAGTGGTGCAATACGGCATTCTTGTCATGATGCTGGCCCTCGCGGCGGGTCTCTGGCACCTGCAAGTGCTGAATGTAAGCAATTTCCGCCAGTTGGCCCAGCAAAATCGCATTCGCCAGGTGCCGATCCTCGCTCCCCGGGGAAAGCTCTTCGACCGCTACGGACGGCTGGTTGTTGATAACTACCCCTCGGTCTCCTGCTTTCTTGTTCGGGAACAGAGTCATAATGTGCAGGCGGACCTGCCCTTGATCGCGCGTGGCCTCAATCTCGACCAGGATCAGTTGCGCGCCACCCTCCACCGCTATCGCTCCGAGCCCGGCTACCGGCCCATTCCCATCAAACAGGATGTCACCCCCGATGAACAGGCGTTCATCGCGGCCCATCGGAACGAGCTGCCGGAGCTCGAAACCATCGCGGTCGAGCGGCGGCTCTACCCTCCCAACGGTTTCGCTTCCCACCTCATCGGATATGTAGGCGAGGTCAGCGAAAACGACCTGAATAATCCGCGCTTTGCCTATTACCAGCCTGGCGACGTGGTAGGCAAGGCCGGCGTCGAAGAAACCTACGATGAACTGTTACGCGGTCAGGATGGCTCGCGCGATGTGATTGTTGACAGTCACGGCCGCGAGGTCGGCTACTTCGGCACGCAGCACGCCACTCCCGGCCGTGACCTCAAACTCACCGTCGATATCGACATCCAGCGCGCCGCCGAGCTGGCCCTGGGCGACCGCGAGGGCGCCATCGTCGCCATGGATCCCCGTACCGGCGAGATTCTGGCCATGGTCTCGCACCCCAGTTTCGATCCCAATGCCTTTGCGGTGCGCATCAACCGTACAGAGTGGGATAAGCTCATCACCGATCCCCAGCATCCGCTGATGAACAAGGCCATCCAGGCACAGCTCGCGCCCGGCTCGACCTTCAAGATTCTGATGTCAGTCGCGGGCCTGCAGGAAGGGATCGCGCAGAATCTTCATGTCTTCTGCAACGGAGGCGCTGATTTCTACGGGCACTATTTCCATTGCGACAGGCATCACGGGGCCGAAGACATTAACACTGCGATCCCTGACTCGTGCGACACCTTCTTCTACACGCTCGCCGACAAACTGGGAATTGACCGGATCAGCCAATATGCCAAGGAATTCGGCCTTGGCGAGAAGACCGGCATCGACCTGCCCGAAGAAGAGCCCGGCCTGATGCCTTCCGCCGAATGGGTGTTGAGGACCTATCACCACAAGTGGTACGCGGGTGAGACCATCTCCGTCGGCATCGGCCAGGGAGCAATCGAGGTCACGCCCATCCAACTGGCGCGCTACATCGCCGGGGTCGCCTCCGACGGTCACCTGGTCCGCCCCCACGTCGTCTTTCAGGATCAACTGCCGGCCGGCTTCCGCCAGGCGCTGCTTGAGAGTTTTCCCGGATCCGGTAATGCTTATGTTCCCATCGACCAGCAGACCTGGATCACGATTACCAACGCGATGGCCCAGATCACTGAGCCCGGCCCCTTCCATACCGCCAGCTCGGCACATCTTGACGGCATTGATCTTGCTGGAAAGACAGGCACCGCTCAGGTCATCAGTAACGCCACCCTCAGCCACATGGCCAAGACTGAGCAGACACGGCCCAATGTGTGGTTCGTAGGCGTTGTGCCTCGCCGCAATCCGGAGCTGGTAGTGGCCGTTCTATGGATGCATGGCGACTTCAGCTACTACGCCGCGCGCATTGCATCGAGGGTCGTAGCCGCTTATGTCGACAAGCAGCGCCGCCTGGCGCACAACCTGACGCCCGCGCAGGCTCAGGTCCCGGTTGAAGTAGGCGCAGTCTGGTCGGCTCCCGGCGCGTCGGGAGGCGGAGTGGGCGAGGGATCCGGCATTCGCGGTGGCCACTTCTTCGTTACTCCCGGCGCGGGGGCTGGACAAAAGATTGTCGCGCAAAGCCATCCCGCCGCCCAGCCGAGCCGCCAGCTCAAGCACGCCCCTACAGGTCCCGGGCAACTGGGCGCGGTTTTGACCGCGCTACCCTGGAAGAAACCATGAGCCAGACTCGCCATATCCTCAGCTTCCGCGATTTTGATTGGACGCTGCTCCTGCTGGTGTTGATGTTGTGTCTCATCTCGCTCGCCGAGGTTTACTCGACCACGGTGCATACCAGGTTCGCCAGCTTTGAAACCAAACAGATGCTTTGGATTGCGGCCGGCCTGGCGGGAATGTTCCTGTTTGCCAAGATCGATTACCACAAACTGCTGAATTGGGCGCCCTGGGCCTATGGCGTCGGACTGCTCGCCCTGGCCGCGGTCTTGTCGCCGCTCGGCCATAAAGCTCTCGGCGGCCGCCGTTGGATCAAGCTCGGTCCTGTTCTTTTCCAGCCCTCTGAGTACGTAAAACTCGCCCTGATTCTGGTGGTGGCCCGCTACTTTGCCAATCTGGGCGCGCGCAGCCTCACCTGGAAGGAGATATTCAAAGCCTTCGCCCTGGTGGGCATTCCCATGTTGCTGGTGATTAAGCAGCCTGACCTGGGGACCACGCTGACTTATACGCCCATCCTGGTGGCAGGGCTCTTTCTTGGCGGTATCAATCTGCGCCAGTCGTTGATCCTGCTCACAGTGGGCGCGGTGCTGGTCGGAGGCGTCTGGTCGAGCGGCAAGTTCCTTAAGCCTTACCAGAAAGCTCGCCTGACCAGCTTCATCAATCCCCAAAACGATCCCCGGGGCGCTGGCTATCAGGTCCTGCAGTCCGAAATCGCGGTGGGCTCCGGTGGCATCTGGGGCAAAGGCGCGGAGAAAGGCACGCAGACTCAGGGGTACTTCCTGCCAGTTCCCTACACCGACTTCATTTTTGCCGCCTTCTGTGAGGAGCACGGATTCGTGGGCGCGATTTTGGCGCTGCTGCTATACTTTTTTATATTGATGCGTTTGATTCAAAACGCTCAAACAGCCGCGGACCTGCCCGGTTCTCTCCTTATTATGGGAATCGTGGCTGTGTTGACCTTTCAGATTGCGGTCAACGTGGGCATGGTTATTGGATTCATGCCGGTCACCGGAATCCCTTTACCGCTAATGAGTTATGGGGGATCTTCGGTGTTGTTTACGTTTCTGGCGCTGGGCGCCGCGATGAATGTGCGCATGCGCCGGTTCGTGAACTGAGGCAGATCCAAAAAGGGCTTGTCTCCTGCACCGCCGGAGAGTTCCGGGGCGCAGGAAAAGGATTTTGAGTATACTCGCCGGCCAGGTCCCGATGGACCGAGAGCCCGGCAGGATTGGGTTTATGAGCGCGCAGAGACGGGAAGACCGTTGGCGGCGTGTGAAGTGCATGGAACGCGCGGAAACAGCGGGGCAGACAGATCCCGCTCCAGACAGGCAAGAGCGTCATGCATACGCCAGCGGTGGAACGGCCCCATCGGCACCGCCGGATTGGTTGGCCACAAAATCTCTGCACTGGGGTTACCGCCTCGCAAAGCTAGTGCGACTGGATGTTCGGTGCGTTTCGCCGCCATCGCGTGTGGCTCGCTTCACAACATTCGGCACAATGGCAGATCACGGGCCGTTCCTTTCGCTTATCCCCTCGCCTTCCGGCTTATCGCATCCTCATCCGGCCTTGCCGCAAGCTCCAGCAGGCAGTTGCCGCTGGACGGAAAGGTACGATGGCAAAAGAGATTTGTATCTCCAGCACGCCGCATGAGACGCGGCTTGCAATTCTAGAAGACGATCAACTCGCGGAAATCTATTACGAGCGCGAAAACGAGTACACCCTGGCGGGCTCCATTTACAACGGGCGCGTCACCCGCGTGCTCCCGGGCATGCAGTCGGCGTTTGTAGACCTGGGCCTGGAACGGGATGCCTTCCTCTATGTAACAGACTTCATGGAGCTCGAGGACGAGGAAGACACCGAGGAGCTGGAAAGGGCCGCTGCCAGCGGCGCCAACCTGCCACCGCGTGAAGTTCGGCACACCAACGGCGCCCGCCTGGAGGGCCGTTCTCCTGATGCCGGCCACAAAGCGGAAAGAAGGCATGAACCGCATCACGACCGTGCCGTCACCAGCCAGCGCCCGATGGAAGAAGCCGAGTTACAGGCAGAGACCACGGAATTAGCCGCACTGGCGGCAACCTCGGCTCCCGAGGAGGCGGAGGGTGCGCAGGAAACCTCTGGCGCGGCCGGCAGCCGCCGTTGGCGCGGCCGCCGTCGCCGCCGTGGCACCCGTGGCCCGGCCGTCGCGGCTGAAGGCCTGGCGGAGATTCAACGGGCTGAACTGGAAGGTGAGGAGGCTGCAACGGCAACGGAGGCCGGGGCCGACCTGCAGGCTTCTGCTGAGGCTGCGGCGGAGCCTGGTCCTCATGGGGCAGCTTCTGCCTCCTGGGCTGAGAAGCATGATTCCAAATCCGTGATGGGAGTTTCCGCTCCCGCACGCCGCGCAGCTCAGTCTCCCACTCCGTTTTTTCTGCCGGGCGAATCACTTGCCAAATATGGCGGCGTTCCGGAAGACGAGTCGGCCAAAGCTGCGCAAAAAGCTTCCGCGCCAGTGCGCCCGATCAGCACATCCAAGCCTTCGACACTCATCGATGCGCCCATTCACTGGGACGGCAGCGGTCTGCTGCCAGGAGAATCGCTCTCGGGACGGCGCCTGCGCCAGCCGGAGCCGGAAATTTCATCTGTGTCGTCTCTTGAGACAGCGCCTGAACCCGAGGTTCCCCTTGCCGAAACGATGGAAGCCGGCGTGGGCGAAGAGGCTTCGGAGTCAGCCGAGACTTTTGAGGAGACAGAAGAGCTTGCGCCCCAACCGGACGTTGCTCTAGCCGCGGAAGCATCGCAAGAACCCTCCACTCAGGCTGAACAGGAGCAACCGGCCGAAGAGGCAAGCGCATTTGCGTCCGAAGCCGGAGTGGAAACAGAGACGGGCGCCGCGGCGGGTTTGGGCACGCCGCAAGGATCATCGGCCGATCGGCAAACGGCAAGTGCGGCGGCTGAAGAGACCAATGTCTTCACCTCGGCTGAATCTGAAACAGAGGCCGATTCCCATACCATCTCCATCGCTTCTGAAAATGAGGAAGAGCCGGCCGCTGGGGCATCGGCCTCGCACCGTGTGGACCCCGCGGCTCCCACCGGCTTCCGGCTCTTCGGACTGGGCGGCAAGAAGAAGAAGGAAAAGGAAGAGGAAGAGGTGGTGGAAACGCCTGCCGGCAAGCCGCAGGCAGCCGTTGCGATCTCTGCCTTTTCTCCCGGTAGCGGCCTCGTTGAGGAGGAGGTCATCGAAGGAGAGGAGTCTGAAGCGGTTGCTCATCCTCAGCGTTCTTCCAAGACCGACGAGCGCGATCTGGACGATTACGAAGAGGAGACCCTGTCTACGCAGATTCGATCCGGCGATCTGGGCGAAATGCTCCAGGAAGCTCATCTCGATCACCGTATCCAGTTGAACTTCGACGAAAAGAACGGCGAAGAGGAAGAGACCTTTGAAGGCGAAGAGGGCGAGGAGCCCTCCGGCGAAGCGCAGCCTGCGCCCGGACAAGCCCGTCGGGAGCGTAGCGGGCGTGGACGCCGTGGCCGGGGCGGCCGGACGGGTCCGGGCCAGGGGCAGGCGGCCCGCCGCGGACCCTCGCGCCGTTCCATGCAGGCCACCGACCTGCCCGTCATCAGTGATCTGCTGAAGCCGGGCCAGGAAATCCTGGTACAGATTGCCAAGGAACCTATTGCCAAGAAGGGTGCCCGCATTACCAGCCATATCGCCCTGCCCGGCCGCTTCCTGGTCTTCATGCCCACGGTTACGCACGTCGGCGTCAGCCGCAAAATTGCCTCCGACGAAGAGCGCCAGCGGCTCAAGCGCATTCTCATCAACGAGCGCGGTGACGCCTCTGGTGGCTTCATTGTCCGAACGGCGGCAGAAGGCGCATCAGAAGAGGAGTTGCGCGCCGATCTGCGCTTCCTGATCCGGCTTTGGAACGATATCAAGCAGCGTTCTGAAAGCTCCAAGTCGCCCGCCCTCATCTACCACGATCTGTCTTTGATCGAGCGCATTCTCCGCGATCAGGTCAGCGCCGACTTCTCCAACATCTGGGTCGACTCCGAGGCCGACTACGAGCGCATTGTGCGCTTCCTTAATCGCTTCTCGCCGTCACTGGTGCGGCGCGTCAAGCTGTACACCAAGGAGACGCCGCTCTTCGAGCACTTCGGCATTCAGGATGAGATCTCCAAAGCGCTTCGTTCCAAGGTCTGGCTCAAGAGCGGTGGCTCCATCGTCATCAATCAGACTGAAGCCCTCGTGGCCATCGATATCAACACGGGCAAGTATGTCGGGAAGTCGGCGCGGCTTGAAGATACCATCGTCAAGACCAACCTTGACGCGGTTCCAGAGATCGTCCGCCAGATTCGCCTGCGCGACCTGGGCGGCATCATCATCATCGACTTTATCGACATGGATGAGCGCAAGAACCGCTTCAAGGTGATGGCCGCTCTTGAGGAGGCTCTTAAGAGCGATCGTGCTCCGACCAAGGTTTTGCAGTTCAATGACTTCGGCCTGGTCGCCATCACCCGCAAGCGTGTCAAGCAATCCCTGGAGCGGACCCTGAGCGTGCCATGCCCCATTTGCCAGGCCACGGGCATGGTCAAGAGTTCCACCACCGTGTGCAACGAGATTTACATCGAATTGCGCAAGATGCGGAGACATTTTGAAGGCGCCGACGTGCTCCTGCGTGTCCACCCCGAAACGGTGAAGGTTCTCAAGAACAACAACGGACGCTGGCTCACCGAATTCGAGGAACTGATCGGCCGCAACGTTTTGCTCAAAAGTGATCCCACGCTCCATCCTGAGCAGTTTGATATCCAGGGCTGAGTGAACCCCCACAGAGACGTCCCGAGGCCAGAGCATCGCTTTGGCCCCGGCACTTTCCGGCAGGCGATGCGAGAAGAAAACGGCTTTTTCCCGAAATGGAAAATTTTCAAAAAGTGGGACTGTGCAGCCCCGCCCACCGGAAAAGTGAACAATTGGGGCAACCTACCGCTGGAATCCGTGTCTAACTTAATGGCCGGTATGTCGTAGTTGTTCTGCCCCGAAACATCGTAAAACAAATTAACCATTGAGGTTCCGAGATGTCATCTCTCCGTTGGATTTCCCTGAGTAGGTGTGCAAGCTTCTTTGGATGTGCGGCCATCCTTGCCGCTGGTTCGGCGAATGCGCAATCCACTGTCTCCAACCCCCAATCCAGCAGTCCAATCACTTACTCTTCCAGCCAATGGAGTTCGAGTTCGGGTTCGGGTTCGAGTTCGAGTTCCAGTTCCAGTTCGAGCTCGAACCAGGTTGCGGAAGCGGCTCTTCCTGGTAACCCGGCGGCTCTGCCTTCTGCGCCGGCGCCCTCAGCGGCTGGTGGTGGGGGGCAGTACCAGGGCAGCGGC
>JAJZAL010000145.1 GCA_021799405.1 Acidobacteriota bacterium | reverse complement strand
CCGATTCTCAAAATTCAAATCGCGCAAATTCTCGTACAGCGTCGCTTGCAGCTCCCGCAAATATTCCAGCCGAGTCTTCTGGCGCTGCACCGCAACATGGCGCTCCGGGTAGAACATGTAAACCAGTACGCCTGCCGTAAGCAGAATGCACGCAAACAGCGTCATAAGTCGGTCTCCTTGCGAATTCTCGAGCGAAGCTCCTCAAATCCCTGCACATTTGCCTCGGCTGGAACCGCAGCAGCGCGCAGCCGCCATTTCCTCACCAGTCCCATGACGCCAAAGATTCCGATCATAAGCAGCGCCGGCGGCACAATCCAAGCCACCATGTTGAAGCGAGTCAGCATGGGCGCCGCCAGCACGGTTGGCCCGTACTCGGCCTGAAATGCCGCGAAAACCTGGCGATTGCTCATCCCTTTGGCGATATCAGCCCGTAACTCCGCCAGCTCTACCGGAGAATCGGGGCAGCTCTCATGGTTGCATTCCGCCAGAATCTCGTTGCAGCCGCACACGCACATCAGTTCGTGGCCGATCCTGTGGTAGCGCACAGTTGGATTCGTCGCCCCCATCGAGAGCATCAGAGCGATGGCGATCGTCGGCGCGACCGCAAATTGCGTCAGGCGCGTCATCAGCTTCTTCATGATCCCGACTTCCCGGCGGCCACCAATTCGCGCTCCTCCGGCCTCTTTTCGTTAGCGCGCGCCCCACCTCCGCCAGCCTGCATGTTTGGCACGAGGGCAACCAGCGTACCGAAAACCACGATGATCACGCCCACCCAGATCCACATCACCAACGGGTTCAAATGCGCGCGAATAATCGGCTGTCCCGTCTGCGGATCCTGGCCCGCATACACCACGTAAAGGTCCCACTCCGGCGTTGACCGCTCCGCCACAATCGTCGAAGTCTGCTGGCTCGCCTGATAGAAACGCTTCGCCGGATCCAATTGCGTGACATATTTCCCGTCGCGGTAGACATTCAGCAGTGCATATTCAGAGTCGTAATTCGGGTTCGTGTCCTCGGAATAATCCAGGCACTCAAGCCGGTACGGCCCAACGGTCATGCTCTGGTGGAAGTCGAGCGTCTTTTCTACGCTCCGGTTGAACGCCGACCCCGCGAGCCCGATAAAAATCACCACTACGCCGAAATGCACCAGGTACCCACCATATCGACGCGTATTGCGGCGCGTCAGATGCACGATGGATGCAAAGAAATTCTTTCCCGTGTGCCGCTGAATGACTCTCGCACCCCGCAGAAATTCTGACCCGATTGCGGTGGTCACGAATGCCGCCAGCACAAAAGTCATCCACGCGTAAAACGGCCCAGGTGTGCTCGTGAAAATACTCCACGGACGCACGCCTATCGCAATCACGACAATACCGGTCAACAAGGCCGCAATCGAAGGAGCGATAAGATTCTTGCGAATGCTGCGCATCGACGTGCTGCGCCACGCCAGCAGTGGGCCCACGCCTGTCAGAAACAACAGGAAGACGCCGATCGGCACCGCAACCCGGTCGTAGAAAGGTGCGCTCACCGTCACCTTGTTCCCCTGTACAAACTCCGATAGCACTGGGAAGAGCGTGCCCCACAGCACGGTAAAGCAGGCAGCCATCAGCACGACGTTATTAAACAGAAAGCTTGATTCCCGCGATACCAGTGCTTCCAGCTTGTGATCCGATTTGAGGTGATCGCGATTAAGAAAGTACGTAAACAGGCATACCCCAATGCAGATCACCAGGAACGGCCAGAACCAGTTTCCAATCGACGACTGTGCAAACGCATGCACCGAACTCACCAGGCCGGAACGCGTCAACATGTCGCCCAGAATCGCAAGCAGAAATGCCGAGAAAATCAGCCATACGTTCCACTTCTTCATCATGCCGCGCTTTTCCTGCATCATCACCGAGTGCAGAAATGCTGTGCCGGCAATCCACGGCATAAGCGATGCGTTTTCGACCGGATCCCAGCCCCAGTAACCGCCCCACCCCAGCACTTGGTACGCCCAGTGCGCGCCCAGAAAAATGCCGCAGGTCAGGAATAACCACCCCACCATCGTCCACCGGCGCGTAATGCTGATCCACTTCTCGCCCGGATACCGCATCATCAGCGCGCCCAGCGCGAACGCGAACGGCACACTGAAGCCTACGTACCCCAGGTAGAGCATTGGCGGATGAATCACCATCTCGGGATACTGCAGCAGTGGATTCAGCCCGAATCCGTCATGCGGCACCGTGCCCTGAACCAGCGCAAACGGCGGCGCGGCGAAATTCACGACCAGCAGGAAAAACACCTGAATCCCGGCGAGGATCGTCGACGCATAGGCGGACAGCTTCACGTCCACTTTGTGACGAATCCGCACCACAAATCCATACCCGGCCAGCAGCCAGGCCCACAGCAGCAGCGATCCTTCCTGCCCTGACCAGAGCGCGGCGAACTTGTAAGGCCACGGCAACGCCCTGTTTGAGTGATGCAGAATGTACGCAACCGAAAAGTCGTTCGTAAATGCAGCCCATACCAGCGCAAATGCAGCACACGTTACCGCCGCGAAACACGCAATACCGGCTCGCCTTGCTGTCTCCGCCAGGCGTTCTGGCGCAAACCTTCCGCGGCTTCGGGTTGCAATCTGGCGTAGCGCGATTGCGCCTGCGAGCAGGTTATAGGCGCTTAACACTAGGGCGAGGAGTAGCGCGTAGCTGCCGAATGTAGGCATGTTCAACTCAGGCTTCATTCTCGCAGAGTGTAAAGGCCAGCCGCAATCCAAAGATGTGACATAAAGCACAACTTCACGAGCGGAAATTTGCTCTCATGCGCACAGAAAAGGGCATCTCGCCGACGCCCTCATCGCCCGAAAATCCCTCTGCCCGCCGCCTCAGGCCGTCCGCGCCACGGAGCTATCCAACAGCTCATTCACCAGATGAATCAGCGCATCCGGGGCAATCGGCTTCATCCGAAACACCACATCGCCCGGCTCGTACTCCGTCTCCGCGTCAGGCAATCCGCTCAACACCACCACGGGCGTTTCCGGCAGCTTTTCGCGAAACTTCCGCACAAACTCCGGGCCGTTCATACCCGGCATCAGATGGTCGGTAATCATCAGCGCGATCTGTGCGGCAACCTCTTCATTTGCCAGCATCTTCAGCGCCGCTGCGGCACTTTCTGCGATCAAAACCCGTCGTCCCGCTCGGGTGAGGACCGCCTTCCGGGTTGCCGCCTGAATTGCGTTGTCGTCAACAAGCAAGATCTCTGACATGGGCCTCGACGTATTTACGACATCCATAATGTTTTGCGTACGAACGCAACTCTTTCCCCTGTTGTATGGGTCCTCAACGTCCGATGTACATTCTCGCGTTCCTGGTTGCCCGGCGTTACCTGCCTTTTCACTCCCGAAGTAACCACTCATAAAAATGAGGCAGTTAGCGGCTTGGCGACCCTCGATCCTGATCGGAATGCATCCATGTATACAAAATCAGGGTAACGTGCCGCAAGCCGCATCTATGAAGTGGCCTTAGCTGTAACACAACGGGCTTCGCCCACCCGCAAACCCGTCCAGCCGTAACTCCCACATTTAGAATCTATATAGAGTGCAGTCTGGTCTCGCTCGGAGGACCGACCGATGAATACTCTCAAAACCACTCTTCTGCTCACCCTGCTAACCCTACTTCTGCTTTTCGCGGGAGCAGCCATCGGCGGGCGAAATGGCATGATCATTGCCTTCATCATGGCCGCTGCTATGAATTTCGTCAGCTACTTCTACTCTGACAAAATCGCCTTGGCCACCTATCGCGCCCAGCCCGTCACCCGCGAGCAGCTTCCCCGCGCCTACCAGGTCGTCGAGCGCATGACCCAGCGGGCCGGCCTTCCCATGCCGTCCATCTACGTCATCCCAACCGACTCACCCAATGCCTTCGCCACCGGCCGTAATCCCAGCCACGCCTCCATCGCGGTGACTCACGGCATCCTCAATCTCCTGAATGATGACGAACTCGAGGGCGTCCTTGCCCATGAACTGGGCCACGTCCGCAACCGTGACATCCTTACCAGCTCCATCGTTGCCACTCTTGCCGGTGCCATCACGCTCATCGCACGCATGGGCTACTGGGCCGCGCTCTTCGGCGGATATGGCGACCGCGACCGCGAAGGTAGTGGTGGCGTCTTCACCGCTCTGCTCATGATGATCGTCGCTCCTATTGCCGCCATGCTCATCCAGCTCGCCATCTCTCGCTCCCGCGAGTTCGAAGCAGATGCCACCGGTGCCCGCATGACTGGCAATCCCTATGCACTGGCCAGCGCTCTGCAAAAAATTGACGCATATTCCCGCCGCGTACCCTTAGCCGCATCCCCCTCCACTGCACATCTCTTTATCGTGCAGCCGCTTCTCAGCCGTGAATTCCTTGCCGGACTCTTTTCTACCCATCCACCCATTGCCCGGCGCATTGAGCGGCTCACTGGCCGCCCGAGCATCTATTGAACGGAGGCTTCCACTTATTATGCGATTTCTGCTGCGCTCTCTCGTCCTGCTCCTGCTCGTCCTCTGGGTGGGTGGCTCCATGTTCTTCCCCATCGTCGCTGCGTCGGCCTTCTCAGTTCTGCCAATCCATCAGGCCGGCCTGGTCGTCGGCAAGAGCCTCCCCATTCTCCAATTCGAAGGACTTGTCGCCGGAGCCTTGCTGATTCTATTTCTCGCTCTCGGGCAGCGCATCCGTGCCTTCTCACGCAACGTGATTGCGCCCATAATTCTCGTCGCCATCATGATGGGCCTCACTGCGTTTTCGCAATTCTCCATCATTCCCCGCATGCAAAACGCCCGCATTGAGGCAGGCGGCAACATCGAGTCCGTCCCCAGGACCAACCCATACCGTGCCGAGTTCGACCGGCTGCATCGTGAAGACGTTAAAGTTTTTGAAATTGTCCTCATTAGCGGAATTGTTGCCACGCTGGCCGTCGCCTGGGCTGCCGCGCCCGGCGCGACAACCAATCCGCGGACCTGATCCTCCCCACGTCCACCGGCTACCGCCCAAATGCTGTTATGATGAGCGATTGTTTAGGCTCGGAAATTGCATCTGCAACTTCGCCCAGTAAACGCAACCCGGATCACTATGCTCGTCTCTCTCATCCTCGGCTGTATTGCAGGCTCGGCAAACCTCTTTGGCGGACTCATCCTCGTCCAGCGCCGATGGAACAACCGCTCCCTGCGCTACTTCATCGCTCTCGGCGCCGGCTTCATGATGTCTGTCGCACTGCTCGACATGCTGCCGGAAAGCATGCACTTCTCCCCTAAGTGGGCACCCCTGCTGGTTCTCGCCGGCTACTGCATCATCCACCTCGTGGAACACACGATTACCCCTCATTTTCATCTCGGCGAAGAAACTCATACCGAGGAGTTCATCCACACTCACACCGGAATCTCTGTTTTGCTTGGCCTGTCTGCTCACGCATTCTTTGACGGCGTCGCCATCGCCTCCGGCTTCGTCATCTCCAGTTGGCTCGGCTGGCTCATCTTCACGGCAATTCTGCTCCATAAGATTCCTGAGGGCTTCACCGTGGCATCCGTCATGCTGGCCTCGGGACGCACCCGCGGCACCGCGGTCCTCGCAGCCTTTATTCTGGCGACCTCAACCGTCGCTGGCGTCCTCATCATCGATCTGCTGCCCCACTGGGTATTTGGCGGGCTCCCGCTCTCCGCCGGTGCAGCCATCTACGTCGCTGCCTCTGACCTGATCCCGGAAGTCAATCGCGAGCACAGCCTCCGCATCGCGCTCGTATTTTTGCTCGGTGTCGTCCTCTTCATTGCTATCCGCACCATTGCCCCCGTATAACCCCATCGTCGCCTCAACCCTGCTCCTCCCGCTCCTTCCACAACCGGTACATGCCCCACGCGGCCACCGTGGACATATCCTGAATCGTCCCATCCAGCAGCATTCCCTCAAACTCCGCAACCCTCACCTGTTTCACCTCCAGATCGTGCTCCTCCTCGTCCCGATCCGTACTCTCCTGCCTCAGATCCGTCGCCAGGTAGATATGTTGCTTCTGCCGCGTAAATCCATATGCCACCCAGTTCATGCCCAGCCGCACCACCCTCCCCGCAACCAGCCCGGTTTCCTCGCGCAACTCGCCCCGAGCCAACTCTTCCGGATCTACATCCGGCGTCTCCCATCCCCCCTGCGGAAACTCCATGCATCTCTTCTGCACCGTGTACCGAAACTGCTCCACCAGATACACTGAGCCCCCCTCGATCGGGACAATCACCGCACAGTCGTCCTTATCCACAACGGAGTAAATCCCCTCCACCCCGTTGCTGCGCTCGATCCGATCCTCCCGCAGACGCATCCAGCGGTTGCGGTATACCTCTCTCGTCGCCAATGTTCTTATGCTCATGCGGCTCCTATTCTCCCACGTCGCGCCCATTCTCCCGTCGTCCACTTCCTGTTTCGGTCCAAAGCAGTTACTCTGTTTTCGGTCCACTACATCGATTTACATCAGGTCATTGCAGAATTTCGCTCCGGCCTGCTTCGGGGGTTCGTTATGTTTCTTGGTCTGGACGTCGGCACTGGCGGCACACGTGTCGTTCTTGTCGACAAATCGGGTGCGCTGGTTGCCTCAGCTTCCTGTGCGCACGAAGACTTCCGCTCGCCCCAGCCCGGCTGGGCCGAGCAGGATCCCCACGACTGGTGGCGCGCCGCCCAGCAGGCCATCCGCGATACCCTCGCCCAGGCGCCCGGCGCAAAAATCCTGGCCGTCGGGCTCACCGGCCAGATGCACGGCGCCGTCATGCTCGACAACGATGGCAATGTCCTCCGTCCATCACTCATCTGGTGCGATCAGCGCACCCAGCCCCAGTGCGATTGGCTCCATGCCCAGTTCGGCCCCGGCAATACCGGCCGCGCAAAGCTCATTGAGCTCACCGCCAATCCCGCGCTGCCCAACTTCACCCTCACCAAACTGCTCTGGGTCCGCGACCACGAGCCAGAAATCTTCGCGCGCATCGCCCACGTCCTCTGCCCCAAGGACTACGTCCGCTTCCGCATGACCGGCTCCTACGCCATCGACATGCAGGAAGCCTCCGGCACGTTGATGCTCGACGTTGCCCGCCGCCGCTGGTCCACCGAAGTGCTGAAAGTTGCCGGTATCCCTGAATCCTGGCTGCCGCAGCTCTTTGAATCACCTGACGTCTGCGCCCATATCTCCGCCGAAGCCGCCGCTGCCACCGGCCTCCCGCAAGGCACACCTGTCGTTGCCGGAGCTGGCGATCAGGGCGCCGGAGCCATCGGCATGGGCATCCTCGAGCCTGGCTCGGTTTCAGCTACCATCGGCACATCCGGCGTCGTCTTCGCCGCCACCGCCGCGCCCACTCGGGATCCCCAGGGCCGCCTTCACACCTTCTGCCATGCCGTCCCCGGCCGCTGGCATGTCATGGGCGTCACCCAGGCCGCGGGGCTTTCCCTGCGCTGGCTCCGTGATACCTTCGCTCCCGGCGTCGACTACGACGAACTCACCGCAGGAGCAGCCAAAGTCCCCCCCGCCAGCGACGGCCTGCTCTGGACGCCCTATCTCCTCGGCGAACGCACTCCGCACCTCGATCCCGAAGCCCGCGCCGCCTTCGTCGGCATCCACGCCGGCCACACCCGCAACCACTTCGTCCGCGCCGTCATGGAAGGCGTAGCCTTCTCCCTGCAAGACACTTTCACGCTCTTCGCCGAACTCGGTATCCCCGTCAAAGGCGTGCGCCTCGGCGGCGGAGGAGCGCGTGGCAAACTCTGGCGCCAGATTCAAGCCGACATCTACAACCACACCGTCGATGTCCTTACCGCGGAGGAAGGCGGAGCCTTTGGAGCCGCGCTCCTCGCCGGTGTCGGCTGTGGTGGCTGGGCCACTCTGGAGGAAGCCTGCGCCACGGCCATCCACGTCGCCGACCAGATTCCACCCCGGCGCGAAGCCGTCGCCCGGTATGAAAAGGCCTACCGTGCCTACCGCGCCGTCTATCCCGCGCTCAAAAATATCCACGCTTGAATCAATAGCCAAACGGGGCGCCAAGCCATCGGCGCCCCACTTCAAAGCTCCACTGCTTGACACCGGCCGCGATGCCACGACAGCCCGTCTGGCCAGTACAAGTCAGCCCCTACTGCACCGGCAACGGCGCCCGGTAGCCAGGCTTCGCAATCACCTCATACTTCAGCGGCCGATGATGCTTCTTATCCACGATCACCAGCGGCTGCCCTTCGTCGTTCACCAGGCGCACCTGGATGTGCCGGTACGTCCCGTCCCGCTTCTGGTCCGTCGGCGTATAGCTCAGCTCATACTTGTTCCGGATTGCGTCATTGATCTGCCGGAAGATATCCGGCATCTCCGTCTCAAACCGAGGCGCAAAATACTCTCCGCCGGTCATCCGCGCAAAAGTTCGCAGCTCATTGTCGCCCTGAAGAAACGTGATGTGCTGCATGGGGCTCATCCCGCCAAAGGGGCCAAACCCTCCTGATTCAGCCATGATCCGCGCATAATGCCCCGTACTGATCGAAAAAATCGTCACATCCGGCGTCTCGCGAATCTTCTCGAGCACTTGATCCAGCGTCAGCTTTGAAAAGCTGTTCAGCCCCGACGAAACCAGAATGATGTACTTTCTGCCCTTCACTCGCGTCAGGCGGTCCAGCGTCATATAGAGCGCGTCGAACATATCTGTCTCGCTCCAGGTGGGCATCACCAGTGAGTTCAAAGCCTCGTACACGCGTTGCTTGTTGCTGGTAAAGTCCGTCAGGATATTCGTTTGCATCGCATACGTCACCACCGCTACCTCATCATGGGGTTGCATCTGTTCGGTAAAGGTATATGCCGCATTCTGCATGTCATAGATAAAGTCGTAGTTTGTCTGTGCAAACTCCAGAAGCAGCACCGCGGTAATCGGGGCCTTGATCTGCGCAAAATGCGTAATGTTCTGCCGAACTCCGTTCTCGAAAACCTCAAAATTATCTTTCTGCAGGTTCGGCACAAACTGGTGCGTCTTCTCCAGAAGCACTCCCACATCCAGATCCACCAGTGGTGCATTTACGCTCAGGGAAAGGTGACTGAGGCCCGGCGGATTCTTGAATCGGTTCACTGGCGGCGGAGGCGGTGCAACTGCCGGTTTCACTACTTTCGGAATCGCAATCGCCCCGCTGTCTGCATTCGGCCCGCCTAGTTCGGGCGCCGCTTGATACCCCGCCGGCTGCTGTGCACCCGATGCCCCTGTGGTACTTTGGCTTGCTGAACCGGAACCTGCTGTTGCGCGAGCAGGGGATGTACTCTCTCCAGCCGCCTTTTTCTGCGTTTTCTTCGCCTTTTCTTTTGCCGGCTTCGTTTGCGCCGCGGGAGCCGTAGCCGGCGCGTCGTATTGGGCTCGCATGGTCAAGGGGAGGAACATCAGCCCCGCAAGCACGGCAAGGTCCAGTGCAGATCCCAGTGCAGAGCGACCCGGATACTCCATCGCGATTCCTCAGCCCCTATTGTCCAGCTGCGTACTTCCTTCTCGCAAGCTCCAGGTCCGCCGCTCAGATCTCGCGTTTTCCTTAACCTGAACGGAGCCCAATATGGAAATCCCCGCCGCGCCGCCACCTGCACCAATCTGTCATCCCTGACACCGCGCCACAGGCCTTTGGCCGCCCGAAAATGCCATAATCATAATTACCGTGTTGCAGTTTTTTCAGAAACTCGCCTTTGTCACTGCCGCTTCTCTCCTGACGTCGCTTGTTCCCTCAACCTTGCTCGCTCAGCCCGCGAGCCCGCCACCGACGCAAAGTGCCAATCAGGCGGCGGCAAATCTGCCGCCGCTGCCGCCTGCACACACCACCTTTTTCCCACTCAGCCAGATTCGCCCCGGCCTGCAGGGCGTCGCCTACACTGTCTTCCAGGGCGACACGCCGCAACCAATGGGCGTCAAGATTCTCGGCCTGTTGCACGATGCCCTCGGCCCCGATCAGGACATGATTCTTGTCCGCCTCGAAGGCACCAAAGCGAACTATGACGGCGTTGTCGCCGGAATGAGCGGCAGCCCCGTCTACATCGACGGCAAACTCGTCGGCGCGCTCGCCTACCGCATCGGCCAGTTCAGTAAGGAACCCATCGGCGGCGTCACTCCCATTCAGGAAATGCTGCAGGTCCGCGATCTCAAGTCGCCCGCTCCGCAAATGCTCCTCGCTGGCCAATCTTCATCTGCTGCGGAAGCTTCCAGCTCCAGCCCAGCTTCGAGCTCCAATATCACGGCGACATCGGCGTACGGCTCCATCCAGCCCATTGCCACGCCCCTCATTTTCAGCGGATTCAGCCCCTCAGCCCTCCACTTCTGGAAGCAGCACGCCGCCGGCATGGGCCTCACGGACATTTCTGCCCTCGGCGGCTCTGACAGCAATGCAAAGCAGCCCGGTCCGCTCCTGCCCGGCGACGCTGTCAGCGCGCTGCTCGTCAGTGGCGACCTCGAAATCTCCGCCACCTGCACAGTCACCTACGTCGACCCGCAGCACATGCTTGCCTGTGGCCATCCGATTACCCAGTTCGGGCCTGTCTCCATGCCCATGACCAAGGCCGAGGTGCTCGCCACGCTGCCCTCGCCGATGAACTCCTTCAAGATTATCAACACCACCCAGACCATCGGCGCCATCACCCAGGACCGCCAGTCCGCCATCATGGGTATCTTCGGCAAGCAGGCCGATACCATCCCCGTCATGGTCCACATCGACGGCATCAGCGGCGAAGCGCCGCGCACCCTCCACCTGCATGTCATCGATCAGCCCTCGGTCACGCCCCTGGCCGTCATGGTCGCCATCTACCAGGGCCTCATGCAGCAGAACACCTACTCTGCTCAAAGCAGCTACCGCGTGACCGGCACCGTGCGCCTTGCCGGCTATCCCACCGTCAAGCTCGATGATCTGGTTGCACCCACGGATGGTGCACCCGCCAACCTTCTCGCCGCTTTGGTCGTCGGGCAGCGCTTCTCTCGCCTCTACGCAAACGCCGCGCGTCGTACCCCCATCGAGGGCGTCGATATCAACGTCCAGCAGATCCCCCAGCGCCTCACCGCGCAGATTATCGCCGCCCATGCCGATAAGACCACCCTCCGGGCTGGACAGCGCGTCACCATTGAGGCCTCCGTCCTGCCCTGGCACGGTGAAATCCACAACCTCCGCATTCCCATAACCTTGCCCCTCAATCTCCCGCTGGGAGCGGTTCGTCTGCTGGTCAGCGACGGAGCCACACTCGACCGCTTGAGCCAGCCGCAAGCCATTGGCGCACGCCCACTGAGCGTCGCCGCCACGATCGCACAGCTGAACAGCGATCACCCCAGCGACCGCCTCTACGTGACTCTGCTCGCTCCCGAGCCACAGGCCACGCTCGACGGCCGTACACTGTCAGCTCTGCCCATCTCCATGGCCAACATACTCCAACCGCTGCGTCAGGACCACGCGCTTTCGCTCCACGGCGAGTCTGCGATGTCCCTTATCTCGATTCCCATCAATGCGATGCTCACGGGGCATCAGGTGATCACGCTGCATATTCGGGACTAACCTCGGCATTCCCCCGCGGCCCAGCGTCATAACCTGAAACTCCCCCAGAACCTTCGCTGGTGCGGCCTGGGTGTGCGAGAGCGTGCTGCGTTTCTGTAGACTAGAGATCAGCATGATGCGCCGTCTGGCTTGCCTGTCTCTCCTTGGCTTCGTTTTCGCCTCGCCGTTGTCTTCCGCCCTGGCTCAGGGCACTCGTCTCTGGACGGAATCCACCTTCCAGCAGCTTGAGCAGGGCACACCCCACGGTGTTGCCATCGCCAGCGATGGTCGCCTCCTGCCCGGCCCGGCATCCACGCTCGTTTACACCACGCCCTCTACCTATGTCTGGGACGTGGCTGCCGACAAGCAAGGCAATGCCTACCTGGCCACTGGCTCGCCTGCCACCGTCATCAAGGTCACGCCCGCAGGCAAGGCAACCACTCTGTTCAAGTCCAAGGACCTCAACGTCCAGACGGTTACGGTTGGCCCGCACGGCAACGTCTATGCGGCAACGTTGCCCTCCGGCAAGGTCTATAAGCTCAATCCGCATACGGCTGACGCCACAGACACCACAGCACAGGTCATCTTCGACCCCGCCCAAACCAAGGAAAAACCCAAATACGTCTGGGCGCTCAAGTTCGGCCCGAATGGCGATCTTTACATCGCCACCGGCGAACCGGCCGCCATCTACCGTGTTGTCCCCGGCGGAAAACCCACGCTCTTCTACCAGAGCGATGAAGTCCACATTCACGCGATCGCCTTTACACCCAACGGCGATCTCATCGCCGGTTCGGTCGGCTCCGGATTGGTATATCGCATCAGCAAGACCGGAAAGGCGTTCGTTCTCTTCGACGCTCCCAAGAAGGAAATCACCTCCGTCGCCGTGGCCCCTGACGGAACCATCTACGCTGCCGGCGTCGGCGAAAAAGGCCAGAACACACTGCCGCCGCTGCCCGTCACCAACAGCAGTTCGGCCACCGTCACTGCCACCATCACGGTCGTTTCTGTTGGGTCCCTGCAGTCCGCAACTCAGAACGCGCTGATTCCCAACGGTAGCCAAATCTACGCCATCGCCCCGTCCGGCGTGCCCCGCGTCCTTTGGAGCAATCAGAACGATGTTGTCTACGATCTGCTCTGGACCCCCCACGGCCTGCTCGCCTCCACCGGGAATAATGGCCGTATCTACCGGATTCGCCCGAATGGCGACTACCAGGACATCGCTCACCTCGAAGCCTCGCAAGCCACCAGCTTCGCCGATACACCCTCCGGCATCTATGTCGGCACCGCCAACGCCGGCAAGCTCTATCGGCTCAGCCATGGCCAGGCGCCAGAGAGCACCTACGTCAGCCCCGTCTTCGATGCCGGCGTCTTCACCCAATGGGGCCGCGCAGAAGTCCAGACCGATACAACCAACGACATTCAGATGTTCGCCCGCTCCGGCAACATAGAAAATCCCGCCCGCGGCTGGACCGACTGGCATCCCGTCACCATGAACCACGGCCAGCTCGGCGTTACCAGTTCCCGCTTCGTACAGTGGAAGGTCGTGCTGCACCCGGGTGCATCTATCAGCTCCGTCGGGATCAACTTCCTCCCTGTGAATATTGCACCGGTCGTCGATGCCGTCGTCGTTGCTCCCGGAGTGCGCGTCAACAAATCCTCTGATGATACGACCACGAAGGCCGTCACCATCAACTTCCAGTCGCAACCGAGTGACAGCGTCGATCTCAGCCAGCAGATCAGCCAGGGACCGCTCGCGGGCGTGAAGGATAAATCAGCCATCACCGTTCGCTGGTCAGCACACGACGACAACGGCGACAAGCTCGTCTACTCGCTCTACTATCGCGGCCTGAGCGAACACAAC
>JAJZAL010000437.1 GCA_021799405.1 Acidobacteriota bacterium | reverse complement strand
CGCCAAGCTCGACCCGGCACACGTGTTCGATGGGTTGTTTGTCCCGACTGGCGGGATTGCACGTGAAACCCTGAAAGACGGGCGGCGCGTTCGACCGCGTCTGCTCGTCGAGCCACGTGATTTCGGCGGTGTGCAGATCGGGTACCAGGGCTATGAACAGCTCGGGGCGGATGACCAATCCGTGCTATTGGCCGTGGCCGCCCAGCTCGGCATCGACGGCCAAGTCATCGATGCCAATCCGCCAGGGCCGGTAGCTCAACAGCTCCGCACCGCGATGGATTTCCGGGACGGGCAGGGGCAACCGCTCGATCGAGGCGAGCGGCTGGTCAGTCGACGGACCAGCCTGCGAAGTTTGCTCATCGATGCTGGATATCGGGATGTCGACGGCGGCAAGGCATTTGCGTGCATTCGAGCATCGCTCAACCGATTGCGGAATGCTCAAATTCGCGAACGCGACAATCACGGCTGGGATCGTGCCTGCAATCTGATCTCCGCAGAATTCAACGAGGAATCCCGGGAGGTGCATGTCGCCGCCAACCCCAGGCTGACTGCCTCGATCTTCAGCGGGCAAAACATCCAGGTCAGCTTGTACGAGCGCAACGAGCTGGAAAGCGAGGCCGGCAAAATCCTTCACGCCTGGTTATGTTCGCACGTCAGGCTCGGCGAGAATTTGGGCAATGGCAACGGCGCTCATCTCGATACGCTTGCGCCCCATGTGTGGGGTCCATGGCACGGGCGGGCGAGCACGAAAGTCAAATCCGTGAGGCGAGGGCTTCTCCGAGCGGCATTGGCGGAAATTGATGACCGTACCCGCAGATTACACGGTGGATACGGGTGGGTGATCGACCAGACAGCGGCGGGGCTGGTCATGGTGAGCCGCCCGAAGACCCTGCCTCGAATCGGCGCGCATTTCCCTCGACCGTCCGACTACGCCGCCGCCGTCGAGGCTTGTTGGGGCCGAACCTAACACCCCCCGGGATAGGTGGTAACCGCCCCCGGACTGGGTGGTGACAACCCCCGGACCAGGTGGTAACACTTCGCGCTGCAAAAATGCCGAAAATACCAATGATTTCCAATAGTTGCGTGGTAGGCGCATTTTCGTCTCTAAGAGAGTCCTAGGACTCTCTATCAGGCGCGGCATCGCCGCTGCCCCTGGTGGGCGGCGTCTTGCGCGCCAAGAGAGGAACACCGGGGACGTTCCATGCCCAAGAGTGGGAGCCGCACCATCCTGGCGCGGCAAACAGATCCGGCCCACCGCGTTCCGGGCCGGGATGGGGCTGTGCAGAGTGACGGACTCGAGATGGCCGCCCCACATCATCTCCCCGTCGTTCTGGCCCACCCCGAGGCAGGGCGGGCTGTCAGCCTGGGAGGGGACCGAGGGGCTGGATCACGGGCACGATCCTCGCTGCAGGCCGAAGCCACTGCAACCCGCTCCGCGTCGCTTCCGTGGTGGATCACAGTCGGGTCAATCGCTTGCGATTGGGGCGGCGGAGAACGAACCGGATGCGTCCTGATCAACTCACCTGCGGCCCCGCTCATCCATCCCCGGTCACTCTGCCGGCTCAGGATGGGCGGGCATCTGATGCCTGCGCGCTATACTGGGATGGGTGGGCCGAGCGAGAGGTGCGGCGCCGCGCCTCCTCGTTTACCCTGGCGCTTTCCGGAGATCAAGGCTCTTGACTGACAGGCGAGGAGATAACATGGCCGCCTTCTCCAAGGCTGAAATCGCCGACTTGGCTATCAATCAGCTCACTGGTCCTGAACTCGAAGAGGCGCGCATCGCCTTTAATGGCTTCAGCTCGATATTTGGTCGTGGTTGGATCGACGAGTACTTTCGGGGTGCGAAAATCCCAAGTTACGTCCGTAAAGTCATGGATCTGTGGCGGGACTATAACCTCATAAGACATTTGCCGAATGCAGATCAGATAACGACGCGGTGGAAGAGCGGTATAAATGAACATGGCGTTGCCACAGAACTTTCGATTTTTGCTGATCTTTTTCGGTCCGGCGTCAAACTTGAGCTCTTTCCTTCGGTGTCTGGTCGAGTTCCTGATGCCCGCATTCGGCTGTCACCAGCTCAGTTTTGGACGTATGTTGAAGCATCGCAGCGCACTATCTCAAAAATTCAACGTGAGTCTGAAGCGGCAATGCAACGAATTGTCGCAACCGCTCTTGACGCACGACCAAACGTACATTCGAAAGTGGCGATTCTGCGCCTCCCCACGGAACCGGAGGTGCAGCGGATCATTGATTGGCTATATTCTTCTCCAGAATCTGGAAGCGCTCTTGAAGAGCTGGTGATGCTGTGGGTCGAGCCACTCGAAGCGACTGCTGGCGTGAATGAGGAGCTGTGTCAACATGTCCAAGAACCACGCTTGTTTATGGCGCAGGTAGCCGATGGAAAGCCAATCAAGAAGGCAACTGTGGCGATGAGAGTAGAGGATCGTGGTGCCGCAAGGATGCTGGAAGAAGAGGCCGGGCAACTTCCTTCGTCCGAACCCGGGATTGTTATAGTTGATACCTCACGCGTGATAGGCGGCCCGGATGCTTGGGAGCCCCTAATCCGTAGACGGCTTCAACCAAGTATCAATACCAGAATTCACTGTCGTCCAAATTAGCGGGAGAGACGCTGAACCTTCCCGTGTAAGCTGCAACGAGTACCAAGTCGTTTCGGCCCACAACGAGGAGGCTCAGCGTGAACCGATTTTGCAGCCTGTTCAGTCAGAT
>JAJZAL010000436.1 GCA_021799405.1 Acidobacteriota bacterium | reverse complement strand
TGCTCAGACGGCGCAGTCAGCATCGATAACAACGTCAGCGAGCGGGAGATGAAACGCATAGTCCTGACCAGGAAGAACAGCCTGTTCGTCGGAAATGCGCGGGGAGGTAGAACGGCGGCCATCCTGGGGGAGCCTGACCAGCACCTGCCGCCGGCATGACGTGGATCCGCAACGCTATCTCACCCAATTGCTGACCAATCTATCCCAGGTCCGCCGAAGCGAGCTGCCAAAATGGCTCCCAGACAGGTGGAAGCAGCTTCAGTCCGCATGCCCGACTGAACTCGAAAGCTCCGCCACCCTGCCTTCGTAGCACCTGCGCTTTACGTATCGCTCACTTCAGAACCGCAGCCCGATGCTCCGCACCGTATCCATGGTTGGAACTCCGCCCGCACGAGCCGTGCTGCAGCCCTGTCGCTCCCCGCTGCGATACCGGCTCCACAACCGCTTGCCTTGCCGATAGCTCACTTCCAAACATCTTGCAGGCCTGCTTCAAATCCAGACTCCCGGAGGCCACACGTCCAAATGCCTCCGTCCGCCGCATCTCACGTTCGCTCATCCTCGTCCGCCCCAAGACCGTGCCTCCATCCTTCCAAGGCACTGTACGAAGGGTCATTTCTAATGTGCTTCAACACATCTCTCGCACAATTCATTCGATCTTCTGTCCCACAGATTTTCTCACTGCATCGGCTATTGGATAGCGTTATCGAGCGCTACCCTCCCACGCTGTCGAGCACTCCCCGGAATGGCGCCCGGCGCACGCTTGCCGTTCTCAGCCGCCATCACCTCCGAAACAGTCCTCTACTCATGCAACAACTGCTGGCGCCAATCACATCGCCAGTTGCCCCAAGCACCCAGCATGATCCGTAGGCCGCCAACCCCGCAGTAATTTCCTTATAGGCCTAGCTCGCGAGCTGCCATCGCAGTGCCCTCTACCCTCGCCCGAATCTTACTGAAGGCAGTTTCGCGGGCGGTGGAGATGTCGTCAGCAAACGGCGCAAAGCCGCAATCGTCGGTCGTTCCGAATTGCGCAACCGGAAGAACCGCAGCGACCTCGAGCACCCGGTCCCGTACTTGTTCCGCTGTCTCGACCGCCGGGTTGATCGGGTCAGTCACACCAATGAAGACAAGATGACTCGGCCCTATCAGCTCCTTGACGGTTCCCAGAACGCGCTTCCGGTCCGGCTCGCTGGCCATCTGCAGATAAAATCGGCCAACATTCATCTGGAAGAGGTCTGGAAGCAGCGTTGTGTAGTCGATATCCGCACTGTGCGTAGAATCATGATCACCGCCAGGGCAGACGTGAACCCCAATCCTCAGGCGTTCCTCGGAGGTAAACCCTTCTAACACTCGATTGTTGAGTGCAACGAAGCTGCGCAACAAGCTGCCGGAAGGATCAAGCTTGAGCGACAGCCTGGCCTCGGTGAAGTCGATCTGCACGCTGGCCGCGCCCGCGTTCAGCGCACCGCGTATATCTTCCGCAGCCTCTGCGACCAAATCCGAGAGAAAGGCTTCGCGGGAATAGCCCCGTATCTCCTGAGAGGGATAGAGCAGGCTCATCGCAGACGCCGAGATGACCGCCTGTTTCACGGGGCGCTGCGTATAAGAACGCGCCGCCTCCACATATCTTGCCGCGTGCATGCCGTAGCGAAACGGTGAGGCCGCTAAGCGCGGCAATTGGCGCGTATGTCCATCTGCAAACGGGATCACGACCCCATCCGACGTAAGATTTGTGAGGCCCGCCAGCGCATAAGTTGCGAAGCTCGGCTTGGTCTGCTCGCCATCCGTAATGACCGGAGATCCGGTCTCTTCCAAACGCTCGATCGTCTCCCGCAGTGCCTTGGTAAACTCCTGCTCCAAGGCTGCGTCGTCGATTTCATTTGCCTGACATGCTGCAACGGCTCGGATAAGTGATGGTGGACGGGGAATGCTGCCAATTGGTTCGGTCGGGATCGACATGGCGTGAAGTTTAGCCCGCCGAGAGCAAGGAGCACCATCCATCGAAAGGTTGACGTCGGCATCCATGCCTGAGAGACGCCGCTGTTGCGTACTGGCAAGGCCCTGACCCGCCCCATGCGGTACGAATGCTCGTTCCCCTTCAGCACGCTATGTCGATTACTCGCTTACCACTGTTCGGCCTGCTTGCAATGGCCACACCACGCGCATCCGCACAACAGTTTGCGACGCTGAAGCTGGACACCGGCGGCAGCGTGCATGATCTGACGAGTCGCAACGCAAATCGTCTACCCGAACACCTCTCAGGGTCCGGAAGCAATTGGGTGCAATTTTAGGACGTTTTGGAAAAGCCCCCATGCGTTCAGGAGGAACGCTTTTCCTACCACTCAATTCATGCCACGCAGAGAGACGGCGGAAGTGCCGCCAAAGCGCCACGAGAACAAAAGGGCAAGCAAGCGGCTTAACGTGTTTTCCTTAAAACTGCTGATTTTATTAGAGTTTTGGTAGCGTTACCGGGGCTCGAACCCGGACTCTTCGCCTTGAGAGGGCGACGTGTTAACCAGTTACACCATAACGCCATAGACGGATGGGGGAATCCGTTGCGACCTGACGAGTATAGCAAATGCAGCGAGTGTGGAGAAGACCGACTTAGCGGCGGAGTACGGCAGATCTCCCTGACGCCCCGCTCCTTCTACACCTCAAATACCCAGTTTTTTGACCTCATCGTTGTAATACTTGCGGTACAGGATGTCCCACTCCTGGGATCCCTCCGGGATGATGCGGCGCTGGGA